>CAIVOW010000106.1 GCA_903907665.1 uncultured Actinomycetes bacterium
ATGCGCTGTGATACTCCATTAACAATATCAATCGTAATAAAACTCGACTGCTTTTGCGAAATCTCTCTGATGAAGCGTGGAATTTCACGTGGAATTCCGGCGCCCATGATGACGTAATCAACATTTGCGATTATCGCGCCTAAGATTCCAGCAGCCGTTCCCATTTGAATTTTCTCAAGGAAATTAATTCCGACTTGGCCTTCGTGACCTTCTTTAGCCAACCAAACCTCAACGAATGCTCCAAGAATAAGTAAATCATTGGAATGACGACTTGCATTGATCAATAATTTTGGAGCGTTTGAGTAAGGAGTGCTAGCACTCTTACCGCCTTCAATAAAATATTTTTCAAGTATGTGGTTTGCAGTTTCTTGATTTGGAAAAGCAGCGAGTGCTCGACGCACATCTCCGTTTGCATCTCCGCTTTCAAGGCGGCGAATTAGTACCGCATCGATGGCAGTTCCAGATACAACACCCATGCCACCACGAGCTGAAACAGCTCTTGCTAATTTCCAATTTGAGACAGCAACGCCCATTCCGCCTTGGATGATCTGCGGAAGTGGCTTAGTCATAGGTTGAATTCTTACGCACAAAAGGTCTACCGACGAGTATTTACTCACTTAAAGTGGGGCGAAACACAGCGCTTGAGGTTGCTGGAGGATTTCAACCCACCGAAACGGGAATCAGGTTGAGAGACTTGGCCTCTAAACTAAATCTATGACCAATCAAATAGAGACCCTCATTGAAGTATCTTTTGAAAATCGCAATCGCCAAACTGTCTTTTTCAGATGGATTATTGCTGCGCCAATGGTCGTTTTCGTTGCGCTCTTTGCTCAAATGTCACATTGGGGATTCACTTCAGCTGTCGTCGTCGTTCCCGTAATACTGACACTTCTCTTTCGAGGCGTATATCCAAGTTATGCACTTACATTTAATCACTCAATGATGGAACTCGCTACCCGCGTAGCTGCCTACGCACTTTTACTCACAGATGAATTCCCATCGATTGAAAGAAATCCGAAGATTGCTGTGATATTTCCTGATATAGATGGCGGCAAGAAACTAAATCGAGGTCTCCCATTAGTTAAATGGCTTCTTGCGATTCCACTTTTTATCGTAGGAGTTATCTATTTAGTGATGTCCCTCGTGGTTACAATTTTTGCATGGATCAGCACTTCTGCTAGTGGGACATATCCTGATTGGGCAGCACAGATAGTTCTGGGGACCCTTAAATATTGGAATCGCGTCTATGGTTATGCGGTTGCGCTCGTGAGCGACGAATATCCAGCATTCACATTATAAACTTATTAACGTAAGTGGGTTGCCAGGAAATTTATTGTCCGACCCCAGGCTAGCTTTGCAGCGGATTCATTAAACACTTCTGGCCGATCATTATTGAAAAATGCATGTTGCGTAGTTGGATAATCGTAAGCTTGAGCGCTACCACCTGCTCCCTGAATTTTATTGAGAGCTTCTTGAATTCCAGGTGCCGATGAGGTGCCATCGGATTGCGCACAATGAATCAGCGCAGCTTTTCCGGCAAAATTAGCCCAGTTGGGCGCATGTCGCTCCCATGATGCACCAGGATAGAAAGCAACGGTTGCAGAAATTTCATCGCAAAGTGTTCCACTCCAAATACTTAGGGAGCCTCCCATGCAAAATCCAACCACTCCTACTGCTGTTGAATTACATTGCTTGAGGCTAAGCAAAAATGATGCTGCAGCAGCTCTTTCTTCGCCCGCTTGATTCAGATCTAATTCCATCATTCGTTTCTTAGCAATATCTGGTTCAGCTGAGGCCTGTCCATGGTAAAGATCCGGAGCAATTGCGACAAAACCGGCGTCTGCAAAGCGATCAACGATATCTTTTATATGCCCAACTAAACCCCACCACTCTTGAATAACAATTACTGCAGGCCCAGCTCCAGATTCAGGTAGGGCGATATATCCGCTACCACTTTTACCGTTTGCACTAAATTTAATAAGATCGCCCATAATCAATCCTTCCGAGCTGGAAATGTAAGAATGGCTTGAGTTTCATTACCAATTCTTGAGAGCTTAATACTACCTTTTAGTTCGTTTTCGGTAAGTGTTCTTACAATTTGTAATCCTAAGTTCGAGGATTCTTCATATGAGAAACCTTCTGGAAGACCAACACCGTTATCTATCACTTTCACCGTAACAAAGTCACCGTCACGTGAGACATCTACCTGTAGCAAATCTCCTTCGGTGGCCAGGCCATGCTCAAGTGAGTTATGAATAAGCTCTGTAATGACTAGCGCAAGTGGCGTAGCTTGCTGCGCACCGTAGACACCAAAATCGCCACTCTTTTTATTTTGGACAGGACGCACACTTAATTCAATAGCGTTACGAATAATTCGATCGTAGACCTCATCGAAAAGTACAGTCTCAGCCGAGCTAGTTGAAAGCGTTTCATGCACTATGGCGATTGAGGCAACTCTTCGAACCGCTTCTGCCAGTGCTTGCGATGCTTCGGGATCTTGAACTCGACGAGATTGCAAACGCAACAAAGCTGAAACTGTCTGTAAGTTATTTTTAACTCGATGATGGATTTCTCGAATTGTGGCATCTTTTGAGAGCAGCGCGCGATCGCGTCGACGCAGTTCGGTCACATCGTGAACCAAAACAATTGCACCTATACGGTCTAAACCTTCAATGAGAGGCATGACTAGAAAATCAAGTATTCCCCGGCCATTATCGAGATCGGCACGTCGTAGGGCTTTTCCGCTCAAAATCGTGGACCACGTTTCATCCGTAGCTTCTCCATCATTGAGTGCAATTGATTCAATAAGCGTTCCAAAAATATGACCTTCTAGCTCTCCATCCCATCCTGCGCGGCTAAGCGCTGATCGTGCGTTTGGGCTGGCATATAGAACTGAACCATTGGCATCAAGGCGAATTAATCCATCTCCTACTCGTGGAGCAGATTCAGCTCGATAGATTCTATTTTGAATTGGGAATGTACCTTCAGAAATCATGCGATAAATTTTGTGAGCTATTTCTCGATAATTTATCTCAAGTCGCGATGCAGAACGCATTTGCACAGCATCTCGATGTCGCGCAATGACTGCAATAATGTGACCGTTAAACATCACAGGGACTGTTTCTTCCTTGATTAGCAAGTCACCGACTTGCTCTGGTTCGGTATCTCGAACAATCTCACCTTGGGAGAGCGCCTGATCCAAACGGGGATTATCGCCCCAATTTAATTCTTCACCAATCACTTCGTGGGCAAAAACCGTAGCCGCGGTAGTTGGGCGAATGTGAGCAGTTGCGATATATCCTTCAGGCCAACTCTGATAATCGGCACGTTTTGGTACCCAAAGAATTAGATCTGCAAATGAGAGGTCAGAAAGTAATTGCCACTCAGCTATTAGGTCAGAGAGACGTTCTTTATCTTCAGAAGTCAGCGCTGTATGAGCAAATACATTCTCTATACGGGGATTGCTCAAAGCGGCCGCCTTCCTTTCTAAATTACTGAAGAAGTGAGGTAGCGATACTACCAATCTCCTTCTGCCCTTTTTCTCTCGATGCCCATAATGAGTCTAAGAAGTGGGTACTGCTTGGTTTTATATGCGCCTCATTAAGAAAAAAGTGACGCTCGCGTCCAACGATCTGAGTAAAGGCAGCTTGCGCTTTGCGTAATTGCTTGGATTGTCCAACGCATATACAGATATAGGTAATAGGAATTTGCTTGGTGAGGACCGGTAGCTCTTTGAG
Source organism: uncultured Actinomycetes bacterium (assembly GCA_903907665.1). Next base: position 3,738 of record CAIVOW010000106.1, read on the forward strand.
AAAAATATCGAGTTGGGTCAGACTTTGTTTTGTGGTTTGTGAGATGTAAACAAGCTGGGTAGCTGAATCGAGTATTGAGTTATAAAGAAGGGCCGTCCACCGTCTATCATTTACAACTTCATTGAGCGGAGGTAAAACTCCTACATCAATAATTGAAATTTCTTTCGCATCACCTTCCGGTAAGTTCACCGGCTTCTCGCTTGATGATAGGGAGGATATCGAATAACTATTTGTTGTTATATATGACTCTAAGGGCGGACTTCGAAAATCTGCATCAATCACCGTGACTTTACGTTGTGAGCTCATGACCTGTGCCAGGCTTGTAGCGAACATAGTCTTGCCTGGGGCCCCAGCGCTTCCGGTTATAACAATTACTTTCTTTGGTGCAGAAAGAATTATTGGTGATGAAACATTTTTAGATATTGCCGCATCGCCTTGATGCACCATTGGAAGTCGAAGTTGGCTCCTAATCTTTTGCATAATTTCATGAGCAGTGCTGGGCACGCCGTCTAATGACACAAATGTTACGAAGGTGCTACTCAGTTTTAAGATCAAGTCAGAGGTAAAGGCGGGAAGCTCTGTTGTATAAACGATAATTGTTCGCAATTGCGTTGAGCGTGCAGTCATAAATTCCTCAAGAGCTGCTCCATCGAAAGCTCTAAAGATGATGCTCCACCCTTGGGTAAATAGAAGCTGGGCAACATAGTCTTCTAAATCAGCTTCTCCAATTGCTGTTATTACTTCTATCTGTGGAATTTCAGAGCGCATTTCTTACCACCACAATTCTGCCCGCTTGGATGGCATCGGTCAGTTGAATGAGATCTTTAGGGTCAACTTTGAATACAACCCCAACGACGCCTCCCATGCTCTGGGATTGTGCATCCACCGAAGCGACTTGAACTTTAGAAACGATGAGAGAAGTTGTTGCTTTAGGATCTTTAACCGGGATGGAGTAAAGATCTACTAGATCGGCGCTGTGAAGATCGCTGGGAAAATCATTCTTCATTAAGCCAATTGGAATTTCTTTTAGCGTGAGGCCCTGCCAAGACTTTGTAATTGAAGTAACAGGAATTAACTCCCCTTGGTCAATAGTTCTCTTTGAATAATTTCCTATCAGTTTTGCTTTACTTGAGAAATATTTGGGAGATTGGTTTCCAAGTGAAACTCGAACCTCTAATAAGTCTCCCGCCTTCAACAGCGAACCAGAGTGAATTTGGCTTTTAGCTGCCCACATGGGAGTTTTATTATTAGCTTGTGATGCTAGGGCAAATGCGGATAAGAGGGAGATCAGAAGAATCATCCCAGCCAAAATTCTTCGGCCATTTCGCTGCAATACGGTATGTAAATCAATCATAAGAGATGAATAACCTAAAAAAGCTGACGACTATTTTTCTTTTCCACAATCTCATTAATATGTTTACGATTCGTGAAAACTCATCCTTTTAGATGAGGCATAGCATTCCCCGTTAAAAGATGCTCCTCCTATGAGCGAAAATAAACCAGTAACAAAAGTAATATTTAGACCAGTTTCATTCCATGATGGAAGTGAAGTACAGTCCCGCTTCCACAACGGGTGGCATGAGCCACTATTGGATCTCTATTCCCGGGCCGTCACTTTTCCACCTCACGTACCTCAAATTCCAAAGCTCTATCTAGTTCCGACGCCTGATTTTCCAGAAGGCGAGGAGGCAGATACTGATAGTGCCAAAAAACCATCACCTTTAAGTGATTTGCCCAATCTCGATGATTGGGTAGGGAAATATGTAATAAGTGTCATTGAGATTTTTGGGGGCAAAAGACCTGTACAACAACTTGCTCGCTGGAGCCATCGTCTCACCTACAAAATTCTGACCGAAGGAGTCGGAAGTTGGAAATCACTTCCAAAAATTCGAAAAATGTATATCTCAGAACCATTAGTTGGTATCGCTGAAGTTAGCGTAACTTTACGTTTTGATCAGAGAGTTCGCTCATTAATCCTACGATTTGAAGGTGTCGATAAGCGATGGATGTGCACTGAGTTAGCGCTGCTTTAATTAATTAAAATATATTAAGCAGCGCCGTGACAGCGCTTGTACTTGCGGCCTGAACCGCATGGGCACGGAGCATTACGCGAAGTTCCACCAGATTCTGTGGCACTTCCATCGACATCGGCAGCTGTATAACGAAGTTGCTGCTCTTGCTTAGGCGGTGTTGCAAGCCCCTTAGCTTCTACTTCATCATTTTCGATATTCACTTCAACATGGAATAGGAAGCCGATCATCTCCTCGGCAATCGAATCCATCATCGCAGCAAACAGGTCATAGCCTTCACGCTGATATTCGACGAGTGGATCGCGCTGTGCCATTGCTCTTAGGCCAATTCCTTCTTGCAGATAATCCATTTCGTAAAGATGTTCACGCCATTTGCGATCAAGGACCTGAAGTAGCACCTTGCGCTCTAATTCACGCATGACTACTGAGCCAAGACTTTCTTCTCGTGCGACATAGGCGCCTTGAGCATCAGTGATTACTCGGTTAAGGATGAAATCATGATCCAGTCCAGCTTTTCCATTTACTTCCGCTACGAGTTCCTCGAAGGAAAATGAGATTGGATAGAGCGAGTTCAGCGCAGTATGTAAGGTATTTAAATCCCATTCCTCGGCATAGCCTTCACTTGTTGCTCCCGAAACATATGCTGAAATTGTTTCGACCATAAATTCTTGAACTTGATCTTTAATGTCGCGACCTTCAAGAACTTCACGTCGTTCGCTGTAAACAACTTCTCGTTGACGATTCATTACATCGTCATATTTCAAGACATTTTTACGCATTTCAAAGTTGAGTGATTCGACCTGAGTTTGCGCAGATCGGATTGCGTTCGAAACCATCTTAGACTCAATCGGAGTGTCTTCAGGAAGCCCAGCCGCGCCTAAGAAGCGCTCAACGAGTCCAGAATTAAATCGACGCATTAAGTCATCTTGAAGTGAGAGATAAAAGCGAGATTCTCCGGGATCGCCTTGACGGCCTGACCGACCACGCAACTGATTATCAATTCGTCGTGATTCGTGTCGTTCAGTTCCTAGAACATACAAACCGCCAAGGGAGACAACTTCTTCGTGTTGCTTCTTAACAGCTTCTTTCTGCTTTGCCAGTTCTGGAGCCCATGCTGCTTCATATTCTTCTGCATTATCAACTGGATTAAGGCCACGCTTTTGAATTTCAAAATCGGCCATAAATTCTGGGTTTCCGCCGAGCATGATGTCGGTACCGCGGCCAGCCATATTTGTAGAAACGGTTACAGCTCCGAGAGTACCTGCGCGAGCGATGATTGATGCTTCACGCTCGTGATGCTTTGCATTCAAAACTTCATGTGGAATCCCACGACGTTTTAATAATCCTGAAAGTTCCTCAGACTTCTCGACTGAGACCGTACCGATAAGGACCGGTTGCCCCTTTTTGTGGCGCTCTGAAATGTCATTTGCAACTGCTTCAAATTTACTTAGTTCAGTCTTATAAATTAAGTCAGGCTGATCCAAGCGTTGTGATTCCTTATTCGTAGGAATTGGGATCACGCCAAGACCGTAAATTTGCATAAATTCTGCAGCCTCAGTCATCGCTGTACCAGTCATTCCGCCAAGCTTCTTATAAAGACGGAAATAGTTCTGCAAAGTAATCGTAGCTAAGGTTTGGTTTTCATCTTTAATTTCAATGCGTTCTTTTGCTTCTAAAGCTTGATGCAAGCCTTCAGAGTAGCGACGACCCGCAAGGACGCGGCCAGTGTGCTCATCGACAATGAGAAGCTCCCCGCTCATTACGACATAATCCTTATCTTTCTTAAACAATTCTTTAGCTCGTACAGAATTATTAAGGAATCCAATCATTGGCGTATTGACCGATTCATAAAGATTTTCAATTCCAAGGAGTTGCTCTACTTTCGTAACACCTTCTTCATGAATACCAATAGTGCGCTTTTTTTCATCGATTTCATAATGGACATCACGACTTAATTTTTCAGCGATAATCGCAAATTCCTGATACCACTTTGTTGCTTTGTCCGCGGGCCCACTAATAATCAGTGGAGTACGTGCTTCATCAATCAAAATTGAGTCAACTTCATCGACAATTGCATAGTTATGTTCGCGCTGGACACAATCTTCTAAACTCCATGCCATATTGTCACGAAGGTAGTCGAATCCAAATTCATTATTTGTTCCATAAGTAATATCTGCTGCATATTGTTCGCGGCGCTCTAGCGGCGACATATTTGAGAGAATCACACCAACTTTAAGTCCAAGGAAGCGGTGAATACGCCCCATCCATTCGCTATCGCGTTCAGCCAAATAATCGTTTGTTGTAATGATGTGTACACCTTTGCCAGTAAGGGCATTAAGGTAGGCAGGAAGAGTTGATACGAGGGTCTTTCCTTCACCAGTACGCATCTCTGCAATATTGCCCTTATGAAGCGCGGCTCCACCCATTAATTGAACGTCGTAATGGCGTTGCCCAAGTGTGCGCTGGGCAGCCTCCCGAACAGTTGCGAAAGCCTCAGCAAGAATGTCGTCAAGCTCTTCGCCATTGGCAAGGCGAGCCCGGAAGAGTTCGGTCTGTCCGCGAAGTGCCTCATCACTAAGGGCTGAGATCTTTGCCTCGTGAGAGTTAACTTCTGCTGCTATCTTCTCAAGGGCCTTTACGGCACGACCTTCGCCTGCGCGAAGAATCTTGTCTAGAACTGACACGGGTCCTCTTTCTAAAGTTTCCTTACACTTCTCTGGAGCGGCCGCTAATTTACTAGTGTTTTACCAGCGTTGTATTAGTGGACCAAAAGTTACGGTCTAATCGTATTGGGTAAGTGGGGGCTGGATATACATGCTGAAATTGCCTGTAGTGGGCTAATTTCGGCTGCTCGAAGGGTCCGAAGTGCCTCCCTCATCGATGCTCCACTAGTAACCAAGTCATCAATCAGAACAACCGATTGCGGGAAGTAATTCCCACCTCTCAGCGAATATGCGCCCGCTAGATTGGCAAATCTTTGCGTGTGCCCCAGAAGTGTTTGATCCTTTATGCGGCGATTGACCAGTAGGCCCGGCCAAACTCGACTCCCAGTCAGTCTGGATACCTCTTGGGCTAAGAGAAGTGCGTGATCGTATCCCCTTCGCCGAATCGCCGACTTGCTCGATGGAATAGGAATCAATGTGCTGGCTTCAACTATGTGAGTGGCGATTGCCCGTGCCAAAATAGTTCGCGCTCTAGAATCGTAATTCTCTTTAGCTCGTAAAACAATTCGTGAAATATTTGAAGAATATAACGCCGACGAAATTAAAGATAAACCTTCAATTACATTTATAAACTTTCCGGACCACTCTACTTTGCACTCATCACATAGTAAGCATGTAAAGCGAGAGCAACCAACACATCGTTCTGGAAAAAGTAACTGCGAAATTTCACCCATTAGAGAAGCATGGTGAAATTAAATATCGTCCACATCAATGTCAAATAAAGCTGGGGATGGAGCATCCTCTGGGATAACAGAAATTGGTTCCTCGCTTATTGGAATTCCTGGAGACTTAGGAAGCGTCAGAACAAAGTGAGCACCTGCACCGGGACGGCCCCAAGCCTTGAGTGTTCCCTCGTGCAATTGTGCATCTTCTCGTGCGATTGCAAGACCTAATCCCGTGCCGCCACGCAATCGAGAACGAGATGGGTCTGCTCGCCAAAATCGATCAAATAGACGTTCCCCTTCACGCTCACTAAATCCGATTCCATAGTCGCGAACGCCTACAGCGATTTCGTGGTCTCCTTGCGCAATCTGAATCGTTACTCCTTTACCTTCGCTATGATCAATAGCATTCGATACTAAGTTCCTAAGAATTCTCTCAATACGCCTTGGATCCACTTGAGCAGTGACTGCATATTCCGGTGCAACAATCTTTAGCTCTTCTGGTGAGTGCAGCTGATCGCACACTTGGCGAGTAACACTCGTTATGTTTACTTCATGCGTTTCAAGAATCGCTGCCCGGGCATCGAATCGACTTACTTCAAGTAAATCTGTTAGAAGTGTCTCGAATCGTTCAATCTGCGCAATGAGTAATTCAGCGCTACGAGCTGAAGCAGGATCAAGGTTTTGTCGCGCTTCATAGAGGACTTGTGAAGCCATTCGGATTGTGGTCAATGGGGTACGAAGTTCATGTGAGACATCTGAAACGAAGCGTTGTTGCAAACGCGAAAGATTCTCAAGTCTAGAAATCTGTTGCTGCAGCGATACCGCCATCTCGTTGAAAGCTACAGCTAGCCGCCCGATTTCATCCTCACCTCGGACCACCAGGCGTCGACCTAGGTCACCTGCCGTTAATTCTTCTGCAATTTCTGCGGCTTCTCGAACTGGCTTAACTATTCGGCCAGTGACATACCAGGTGATGAGGCCAATCAAGAGGATCAGAATTCCACCCGAAATCCATAGCAATACATCAATTAAACTAATGAGTTGTTTTTGTTGTGTAAGTGGAAATAAATAGTAAATTTCATAATCAAGATTATTTGGAATAGTTATTACAGTTCCGACGGCGATACCGTCAACCGCTGCACCTGTTAAATACTTAATTTTAATATATTCAGATTGAACTGAAAAATGTTTACGGACTTTGTTTCGAAATTCTGTTGTAATTATTGAAAAATCAAGAAAGTTTGAACTTCCCTGATACTTGCTAGAAATTTTGGCTGTTTTTGGCGTTGGCAGCAAAACAACTTCCCGTTGAATGACGCTCGAATTAACATCACCCACGTGAAAAATATTGTCGAGAACAGTCTTTAACTTAATATCCATTCGATATGTAGTTGCATCTAATTGACCTTGAGCGTAATTGGATAACGAATCTGCTTCGGATATTGATGCCGACATCTTTTCTCGATAAACACCATTTGTAATTTGAGCTGATAGAAAAGTACCAACGACCAAGATTAGAAGCATGCAAAGCGCCACGGTTAGCGCAGATACTCTGACCAGAATTGATGTACGCCAGCTACGAAGTAGCTTGCTCATTTTTCAGATGATCCGACTGATCCTGCCTTATAGCCAACACCGCGAACCGTCAAAATTAATTCTGGGTTGTCAGGATCTCGTTCAATTTTGGAGCGAAGGCGTTGAATATGCACATTTACCAGGCGGGTATCTGTGGCATGTTGATAACCCCAAACTTCACTCAGCAAAGCTTCGCGGGTGAAAACACGTCCTGGCTCTTTCGCAAGAGCTACAAGTAGATCAAATTCAAGGCGAGTAAGTGGAATTGATTTTCCATCACGAGCAATCGTGTGTGCTACTTGATCAATAGCGAGGTCACCAATGCGAAGTGAAGTAATTGTTTCGGCAACAGTACGGCGCAGTCTTACTTTTAGTCGGGCAACTAACTCTGAAGGATTGAATGGCTTAACCATGTAGTCATCAGCTCCGGCTTCAAGTCCAAGAACTACGTCGTGCGTATCTCCCTTAGCGGTAAGCATCACGATGGGAACCATCGATTCCTTGCGAATTAACCTGCAAACTTCGATGCCATCGATTCCTGGCAACATCACATCCAACAAAACTAAATCGGGAGTATTGGCGCGAAAGATTTCCATCACGCCATCTCCATTATTCACAAGATCAACCTCGAACCCAGATCCATTAAGAACAATTCCTAACATCTCAGCGAGGTCCTGGTCGTCATCGACGACCATAATGAGAGGCATTAGGAGCCGTGCTCCCACGAGTTCAAGTAAAGCTCTTGAGCTGGAGTCAGGATGTCGATGTCAACGCCCATGCTGGCAAGCTTAAGACGAGCAACAGTTTTATCAATTTCAACTGGAACATTATGCAAGCCAGGTGCCAAATCCTTTGCTGCCTTCAACAAATATTCAGCTGTCAAAGCCTGATCAGAAAATGACATATCCATAACTGCGGCTGGGTGACCTTCGGCTGCACCGAGATTAACTAAACGACCTTCGGCAATCAGGAGCAGGCGATTTCCATTTTGCATTACATATTCATCGGTTTGATGGCGAATCTTTGAATTTTTCTGCTTGGCATTCTGCTCAAGCCATGCAACATCAATCTCAATATCGAAGTGTCCTGAGTTAGCAAGAATTGCGCCATCCTTCATGACCTTAAAGTGCTCGTCACGAAGAACATCTCGGTTACCAGTGACGGTAATGAAGACATCACCAATTTTTGCTGCGTCAAGTGCAGGTAGTACGCGGAATCCTTGCATCAGCGCATCAAGTGCTTTCGTCGGATCAATTTCAGTAATGACAACGTCTGCGCCCATTCCCTTTGCGCGCTCTGCTACTCCTTTTCCGCAATACCCAAATCCAGCAACTACGAATACTTTTCCAGCTATCAGTTGATTCGTTGCGCGGAAAATTGCATCGAGAGTTGACTGACCCGTTCCAAAGCGATTATCAAACATGTGTTTAGTGTCAGTGTCATTTACTGCAATCATTGGAAATTTAAGTGCGCCATCTTTAGACATTTGGCTTAAGCGAATAACTCCGGTGGTGGTCTCTTCGCAGCCACCAAGAATGCCTGGTAGAAGTTCGGTGCGAGTTGTGTGAAGAGTATTCACCAAGTCACAACCATCATCGAATACAAAATCCGGTTTGATATCAAGGGCGGCATTGAGATGTTGGTAATAGCCATCGCGGTCTACGGCGTTCTTAGCAAATACAGATATTCCATATTCCTGTACGAGCGCTGCGGCAGTGTCATCTTGTGTTGAAAGTGGATTAGATGCGCATAGTGCGAGCTCTGCTCCGCCAGCTTTGAGTGCGAGCATGAGGTTCGCAGTTTCAGTTGTGACGTGCATGCACGCTGCAATCCGAATGCCCACAAATGGCTTTTCTTTCTCAAAGCGTTCTTTAATTTGTTGAAGGACTGGCATGTTACGCCCAGCCCACTCAATACGCTTTTTACCTTCGGCTGCTAGCGCTAAATTTGCAATGTCATGTGAAACGGCTGCTTGTACAGACACGTGTGCTCCTAAAAAATATCCGAGGCCTCGGGTGATTGATGAGAGGAGTTTACCTGATGAGCTGAAGGACCTTATCCCGGACTTTCTTCATGGTCGCTTCGTTGATTGCCTCTACGTTAAGGCGCAGAAGAGGCTCTGTATTGGAGGGGCGAACGTTAAACCACCATTCGGCGGCGCTTACGGTGACTCCGTCTAGTTCGTCAATCTCATAATCCTGCCTAAATGACTCACGAATAAAGGAGAGAGATTCCTGAGTATCTGAAACTTGTGTGTTGATCTCCCCGCTCAAGACATAACGATTGTAGGGAAGCAACAATTGCGAGAGAGACTTATCGCTTCCAGATAATTCGGCAAGCGCGAAGAGAGCTGCCAGCATTCCAGAATCAGCTCGCCAGAAATCTGCAAAATAGAAATGCCCTGAATGTTCCCCTCCGAAAACGGCATTTGTTTCTGCCATGAGCGTCTTGATGAATGAGTGGCCGACTCGCGAGCGAATGGGTTTTCCGCCATTCTCAGTGACAACTTCGGCAACGGCTTTTGATGAAATCAAATTATAAATTATTGAAGATCCAGGTTTTCTTTTTAATTCTCTAACAGCTATGAGGGCAGTCAGTGCCGAAGGATTAACTATTGCGCCAGTTTCATCAACAAGGAAGCAGCGGTCTGCATCCCCATCAAATGCCAGGCCGATATCAGCCTTATGTTTCTTCACTGCCTTTTGTAAATCAACGACGTTTGCCGGATCAATGGGATTAGCTTCGTGATTTGGGAAAGAACCATCTAACTCAAAGTACATCGGAATGATGTCAACATTTAGACGAGACATAACGGCAGGAGCGGTATGTCCGGCCATTCCATTTCCGGCATCAATCACAACTTTTAATCTTCGTGATGCAGAAGTTAATTCAGCTCCAAAAAGTGAGAGCAAGAACTCCACATATTCGCTAAGCATTTCTCTCTCACTCACTTTGCCCATTGAGCGAGAGGAGACCGGGAATCCTTCTACAATCAGATCGCGGATACGTCGCAAGCCAGAGTCTTGTCCTATTGGGCGGGCCGCACTTTTACAGAGTTTGATTCCGTTGTACTCCGCTGGATTATGGCTAGCTGTAAACATTGCTCCAGGAAGATTGAGAGTGCCAGAAGCAAAATAGGCCATATCGGTTGAGGCAAGACCAATTCGAATTGCATCAAATCCCTGAGAAGTCACACCATCAGCAAAAGCCTGGGCAAGAAGTGGAGAAGAAGGTCGCATATCCTCGCCAATCACAACTGTGGCTGGTTCTCTTTCTTCTGCAAGGAAGCGAGCAAATGCGCCTCCGAGTGCAAAAGTAAAGTCAGGTGTAATTTCTTGATCCACCAAGCCGCGAACATCATAAGCCTTCATGATTGTGTCAAGAAATTCGCGAGTAAACATCTGCCAAACCTACAGGTTACCTACGGCGTTGAAAAGGTGAATAAAATTAAATAGATATTAATTAGAAGGCAGAGCGCGAAGGTGGCCCCTTCGGCCTATTTCTTGAGGCGCTGATTCCACAGCATCATTTTCTTGAGTGCGTGTTTGAGCGATCTCTCTGACAGCATCAGCGATCGCCATCAAATCATCATCACTAGGTCCTGCAATTTCTCCGTCCGGTTCGTGCTTGATTACGCTCCAACCATTTGGAACTGTCAGCGTCAAACTATGTTGTAGGCAAAGATCATATGAATGTGGTTCGGCAAAGGTGGCGAGCGGACCTAAAACTGCAGTTGAATCTGCATAGATGTAGGTCAGTGTTTTACTTGCAACCGAACGGCAACTGGCACGTGAGCACGTACGGCCGGTTCGTTGAACACTTCTCATATCGAGAGGTTATCGTGTCGCCTTATCAAAACCCTGTATTTCAACGCGAAAGACTGTGAACGTCGACAATCGGTAGGGTGGATTTCTCTAGCGCTGCGCCGACTTTGAGAGGTAGGTATGCCAATTTTCCTCCCGACGCACTTGGAATAATTACCCCCGCATAAACTGGGTTACTTGAGGTGGCTGCGTTCTTGGCGTTATTGGTGAAGGAAACTGTGCGAATACCAGATGTGCCAGATTTGCCGGATGTGTTAGGAATCCAAAATGCGATATCTGAACCCGTGAGCCGCTGATTCATACTTTTTCCAGCTGAGTTCTTCCATGAGATATTTATGTCAATTTCTGGCCCGGTGAAAACAAATTTAGGAGCCAAGCCAAGAAAATTGCCTGAGTATGAAATGAATCGCGACACTGGGGAGGACCAAGCAAAATCTCCTCTGGAAATTTCGGTAAGCACCCCTGCTACGACTGGCTGATCTGCTTCAACATGGATAGACATTGGCGTCGCAGAAGTGAGATTAGATAGCGGTATATCTAGTACTTTTCCATGAGGGATTGTGCGTCCGTCAAAGCCCAGAGGCGTAAATGATCCATCACCAGAATTTACTGTAAGTTTGATATTGGCATCCAAAGTTCCAGGTACAAGAATTCTAAAAGTAGAGGCGACCTTGCCGGTGGGCGACTGCAGCAGAGCGGGAATGACAAGATCTCGTGATGGAGAACTTTGGGGATTTACAAAATCTGAACCGAGGAAAGAAAGACCCTTTTTCCGCTCATCGAAGAGGAAGCTAGTTACGCGCCCAGAACGAGTTACAACGTGTAAAACGACTGATTCCTCACCTGGCACTAGTGCATCTACCAGCACCGAGCGATCTGAATTTGCGGGGACAGAAAGTGAAACCACAGGAAGCTGCGCTTTGGATGAGTATCCAGTAATTTCAACAGAAGCTGGGCTTAGCCCGCTGTTAACAATATCTAGCTGCGCTTTACTTGTTAATCCTCCAGACCCGCCAACAAACCATTGATCAGCAATTCCCGATTCACAAATCACGGCTCCGATTCCATTGCCTGAGGAATTCAGAGCAAAAGATGTTGAAATATTACTATCAACCAGGAGCGCATTGGATGAAATATTTTCGGTTGAAGATGCTGATTTATAGAATGAAAGTGATTTCTTTACAATGTGTCGTACTGAACTTCGATACTTGGGAAGAAATACTGTAGTCGTCCCATCTCCAAGCCGAGGTGGACAAACTGTCGCAGGAAAAACAGCCCGTGAATTTTGAGCTTTTGCTGCATTTTGCGCAACGGGCGCGGCATAAGAAATAGCTAATGCAACTATGAGGACAGCGCCAGTAGCAAGAATTCTTGCATCAAGCTGATTTCGAGAGTTACGGAAGAACGTTCTGATATCCATTAGACAAGCTCCTCAAGTGGAACTTCGCGTTTACGGCGGCCCGCTGGTAGCGCGAGAACTATCACTAGAAGTAAGAAAATGGATTGCAGCGAAAGGAGTGCGCGATGAAGCGTTCCATCATGTAACACGGTGATATGGCCTGGATGGCTGATGGTAAAGACAGGTAACCCATTAGCTGCGTGCTGAAGTGGAACGCGCTGTCCATCAAGCAGCAGGCGCCAACTTTGATCGTACTTTTCGGCGACAACAACCAATCCTGGCTGGGAGACATCGCTATCTGCGCTGAAATTACTGGACGGAACAATCACCCTTGAATTGTCCTTCGCTATGAAAAGAACTCTTGGCGAGGCCCCTAAGACTTTCCAAACTATGCCGCTTGGAGTCGAAGACATTCTGGTGAAGCCCCCACTTCCATCAATCGTTCGGACAAGTGCTTCATCATTAATTGCCTTGAGAAAAAGGTATTGAATTCCAAACTGCCCCATTACTTTTGCTGACGCAATGCCAGTTCCTTGAAAAAGCTCATTCATTGCCATAACAATTTCACGTGGCGGAGCAATAGTGACATCTGCTCCCCCTAACTGAAGATCAGTACCTCGCGAAATTGCGTACATCAATTGACCCTCAATTTTGTTAATCACAATCGTCTTAGGTTTTGATGGAGTATCAGCAAGGGCGGTCACAAATGCAGGGACAATCTGCTCTTGATTAGCTTTCAGTAAGGATTGCGAACCACCAGTGATTGCCCAAATTGGCATTCCAATCAAGGAGAAAGCTGTTACCAGTGAAATTATCGCAGTGGCAACGTGTCGTCTGCCGACAGGGATTTCTCGAAGTGTTGGAATAAATCCTTGTGCAAAGAGAAGCACCCCGGGAATGAGAAGCGCTGTTGCAATCGCAATAATTGGCCCAGTCCAAATATTTGCTGAACTTCCGTGGCCTTGAATTGTAAATGAGCTAAGCGCAATTGCTGTTGCGATGATTGATGTTGCCATCAAACTTGCAGAACGTAAATTTTCAATTGAGAATGCGGCAAGCGCCAATAGTAAAATTGGGGATATCAGCCAGAGTGGTGGCGCCCCCGTTCCCCCCGGATTAGCGAAAAATTCTGACCAACGACTTCCTGAAACAACCGGGATACCGGGTTCCAAAAAGAATTGGGTCGGGTGCACAACCATGGATATCGACCACGGCATCGTTAAAAGCCATGGAGTAATAAAGAGTACGAATCGCCGTTTGACTGGATCGAGGGCAGACGAAATTAAAAGCTTCTTAAATCCAAGCTCATTAAAGTGATCGCGCACCTCATAGAGTGTGACAGCTAATCGCGAGCCCTGTAGAAGCAACCAACCAGCAAGAATTATTGGGTTAAAGGAGCAAAATATTCCAATAAGTAAAGTTATGGCAAAAATTCGTCTCCACGAGGCTTGTTCGTTATCGCGAGTGAAGGGAGAGATAAAATATAAGGATGGGGCAATTAAAATAATGAAAACCGTGCCCAACCTTCCCTGATTAATCGAAGCCCAAAGTACTGGTGAGAATGCATATATTCCGGCACCAATCAGTGCGTAATAACGTGTAGATCCAAGTTTTGTAAGAACCCGGAAAAAAATATAGAAAGCCAGAATTGGCGCAAAAAGAAATATCAACGTTATGAATAATGGCAAATTAAATGCAGTAATCACACTTGCTAATCCGACAATAGCAATCCAAGGTGGCATCGTCGCTGCCGAACCTAACCCGACAAGATGCCAAGATTCTGCATACTGTGTAAGTAGATCCAAGCCGCTACGTGGAGCTGTAGCCAATGCACCACCCGACAGATCTCCGAATCTATTGCGCGCAGCTAAAAGAGAAACAAGAATCATTCCGAAGAAGATAATGAAATGCGGCTTTACTGCAATTATTTTCCATAGCGGGCGTTCCTTGGAAATAACAAACTCGGTCTCATCAAAATTATCTTCCAGGACTCCAATATCAGAATATGACTGGGCTTGCGGTGAACGTAATTCAGATTCTTGAATATTGTTTGGACGAATCGAATTAGAAAGCATGACTGCAACTCGTTCGGTGGCCATCCGCAGTTGCGACCATCTAGGTGGAATAAATTGTCGGATTATTCGAGATTGTATTAATCGAGTCTTTTTTCGAAATCGGCGCGCTTGAATAATTTCCTTTGGATTAAGGATTAATAAGCCAATTGCGGCAAGTTCATCTCCGGCATAACCAGGCAGTTTTGCAAGCAAATTAAGAATTGCTCGAGCGACGCCGGTACTCAAAAGTTGAAGCGCTACCCATGGAAGCGTCCACCACGTTGAATTGACTAGAAGCACATACGCGGCGTTTCTGCGATCAAGAAGTAAAGGTCGATGAAGAAATGCTTCAGAAACATCAACTGCCCGACGTTCAGAAGATGCCGCCTCAGCGTGAAAAGCTATCGCTGTCGGTACTGCAATAACTGAGTGACCCGCAACGCGAGCTCTCCACCCTAAATCGATGTCATCGCGAAAGAGAGCGAGATTAATATCTAATCCGCCTAGCTCTTCAAAGACACTTCTACGGATAAGAGCAGCTGCGGTACTAACTGCGAGTACTTCGCGAATTCCATCGTGCTGACCCTGATCTTGTTCATGATTTTCAAGTCCAGTCCAGCGGGCGCCATTTGATGCAATTGAAACTCCTACTTCTAACAGATGGTTTCGGTCATACCATCCACGAAGTTTTGGTCCGGCGATTGCAGTTTGCGGGCGATCTTCAACTGCAGCAAGCAAATGAAATAGAGCATCTTTGTGTGGCGCGCAATCATCATGAATTAACCAAATCCACTCTTCCTTTTCTTTATTTTCTTTATTTTCTTTATTTTCTTTATTTGCGTCCTGCTCTTGTTGCACCCTTGGTGCGGGAAGTTCTGGCTGAAGCAGTTCATGTTGTTCTTCTTGCTTTTCTCGCTCTTCACTCTTTGATTGCTCGCTCAATTCATACAAGCGTGGAGAAAGTTCCAGAGCGTGCGCAATGGCATCCCCATAACCCATTTCTCGATCTTCAATAGAAAAAGATACGCCAGCAGATTTTAAAAGTTTGGCTGAGTTATCACGGGATCCAGTATCAACAGCAATAATGCGATCAACTTTTCGCGATTGCGATCCAAGGGCTGCTATGACCTGTGGTAACCAAGTCTGGCCATCATGAGTGACGATTACCGCAGTCACAAAGAACTTATCTGCCATTAAACGAGCCTATAGATAGAGCGGCTTGCTTGGGAGAAGTGCGCTGAAATTTATGCTGAACGGCGCTTAAGGCGACGGCGCTCACGCTCAGAAAGACCGCCCCAAATACCAAAGCGCTCATCGTGGGCGAGGGCATACTCAAGGCATTCACCGCGAACATCGCAGGAGAGGCAAACACGCTTTGCTTCACGTGTAGATCCGCCTTTCTCAGGGAAGAAAGCTTCTGGGTCGGTTTGGGCACACAAGGCGCGCTCCTGCCAGGATAGTTCAACTCCACCGTCTGCCGTTGAAGCAAAGGCAATTACGGGACTAGAGGAGATATCTCTCTTCTGCTCGTTCATAAAAACTCCTACCTAATCGGTGCAACGTGATTAGCGTGCCAAGTGCTGCTGGACTCAGATGGTTGCCCATGAACCCTTAGGGAGAATTACACGGGTGTAACCCCCTCTAAGTCAAGTCCAGAGGCCCTCAAATAGCCATGAAAAATAAATTAAATTTTCGAATAATCTGCAAATTATCGGGCAAATTCCTACTTTTTCTACTTCTCAAATCCTAAAAACATATTGTTTGCAATAGTTGAAGCTGGCACTTCAAACCCCGGTGCCACAAAAGTATTGATTAATACTGATTTTTCGCCAATAACTGCGCCATTGCCAATAATGCAATTGGATAAAGTTGTCTCTGCATTAACTACAGCACCGGTATCGAGATAGCAACCTGCATCTTGAGTTGAGGGTTGATTTATTGTTACCTCCGCCCCGTGCAGAACACCTGAATTCTTTCGAATAAGTTCACCTCGGGCAATTGCAAGATCAAGGGCATCGGATTGGGCTACCCCAGAAATTAAATCGCGGGTCGCGGTCAGCAGTGCAGCAGGATTGCCGATATCTAACCAGTATCCCGAATCCACAAATCCAAATAAGCGCCCGTCGTTCTTCAACAACTGCGGAAAAGTTTCGCGTTCCACGGAAGTAACTGTATTTTCTGGAATCGAATCGATGACAGTACGATTAAAAATATAACAGCCCGCGTTAATCATGTTCGTGGGTGGGTTCTCCATTTTTTCGTTAAAAGATAAAACCCGTTGAGATGAATCTAGTTCTACGACTCCAAATGCTCGTGCATCTGGAACCTGTGTCAGCAAGAGAGTAACGTCGGCACTTTTTTCGATATGAAATTCGATCTGGGCCTGTAAGTCATGGCTACTTAAAACATCGCCATTGAAAATAACAATTGGACCTGATTGAGATAACTTTGAAGCAGCGTTACGGATGGCCCCGCCGGTACCAAGTGGACTCTCTTCAACAGCATAAGAAATCTTGATTCCAAACGCATCACCATTTCCAAAATATGGTTCAAAAATTTCCGCCATAAAGCTTGTTGCAAGCACGATTTCAGTAATACCAGCCTCTCGGGCTTTAACAATTTGATGTTCCGTGAAAGGTATTCCTGCTACTTTTAACATCGGTTTGGGTGTTGAAAAAGTGAGTGGTTGCATTCGGGTACCCATGCCCCCAACCAAAAGAATTGCCGACTGCGCCTTCTTTGAGATCTGTGACATATTAGAGCGAGATTCTTTCGGCAGCGCTGGCAATCTGCTCATCTGAAGCGGTCAACGCGACGCGAATATGATTGCTACCTGCTTCACCATAGAAATGGCCAGGAGTTGCAAGGATTCCTCGATCTGCAAGCCAGGAAATTGAATCCCAGTCTCGCTCATTTCGGGTACACCAAATGTATAAACCTGCATCGGTAAATTCGATTTTAAATCCCGCTTTTTCAAGTGCTGGGATTAATCGAGCCCGTCTTGATGAATAGCGTGCTGCTTGTTCATGCACGTGTACTTCATCGCCAAGAGCCACAGTCATTGCCCGCTGCACTGGGGTTGGAACAAGCATTCCGGCATGTTTACGAATTTCACGAATTCGTGAAATAAGTTCAGGGTCGCCAACGATGATTCCTGCCCGATAGCCAGCTAGATTGCTTCGCTTAGAAAGTGAATAAACCGCAAGTAAATTTCGGTTATCCCCATTAGCTATTTTTAAAATCGAAATTGGGGCGCTCTTGCCACTTGCCGGAAAGTTCAAATAACACTCATCTGAGGCAATGACAGTTTTGTGTGTTCGGCTAAAGGCAACTACAGCCTCAAGTTCTTCTACTGAATGCACGCGACCAGTCGGATTGGAAGGCGTATTTATCCATGTTAAATCTGCCTCCGGCCAATCCCCAGGTGATATGCCAACAACGCTGGCTGTTGCTCCTGCGATGAGCGCTCCTACAAGATACGTTGGATATGCAACTTCTGGGTAAATAACGCTCTTTGCTTCAAGCAGCGTTGGCAACCAAGCAACGAGTTCTTTAGAACCAATCGTTGGAAGTACGTCGAAATCTCCACTGACACCAAGTATTTTTTGGGCCCAGGTTCTCATTGCGGTACGCAAATCTGGAGTTCCAATAGTGAGTGGATATCCAGGCGAGTTTGAAGCACGAATTAATTCATCTTGAATAAAAGTAGGCGTTGGATCAACTGGAGTTCCAACTGAAAGATCAATAATTCCCCCAGGGTAATTCCTTGCTCTCTCGCCATACGGAGCGAGCGCATCCCAAGGAAAATCTGGAAGTTTCAGTTGACTGTCCTAAATTCTATGTGGGTCTTAGCTGGACTTTGGCGGAGCCGTAACCACACTTGCGTGATCAGTATTTGTAGCGCCAACTTTGCTAGCACCGCCGGGAGAACCGAGTTCAACAAAGAATTCTGAATTCACTGCGCCAAAACTCTTCCATGGGGCAGGAACGTCATCTTCATAATAAATTGCTTCAACTGGGCAAACTGGCTCGCATGCACCGCAATCCACACATTCATCCGGTTGGATGTACAGCATGCGATTGCCTTCGTAAATACAATCCACTGGACATTCTTCAATACAGGACTTGTCTTTAACATCGATGCAAGGTTCCGCGATTATGTAGGTCATGAGGTGCCTTTCCCAAGTATTGCCCTGTATGAAGGGTAAGAACTGTAAGAGTTGAATTCTAAACTCATATTTCCCGTTTTATCGCCAGGTGGGTCCTGAATGCGATTTAATGCTCATATGAATCTTCCGGGTACCAAAGACATCGGCGCCAAAGTCAGTATCCGACTCTTTGATTCGGAGGGCGGATTTAGAGACATCCTTGGAATCCTAGAAACGCAGAGTTCTGTCCGCAAGAAGAACGGGGAACTGGTGGAATTCGATTCGGCCCAAATTGCCTTATGGAAGCTCATCCCAGACCAGGCTGGAGGAACCGGTCTCTTCCTTTACAACACCCAATCACGCGAGATAGAGGAGGTCCTAGCGCGCGTAGGAAAGCGTCTCCACATCTACTGCTGCGGCCCGACGGTGTATCGCGATGCTCATGTCGGAAATATGCGCACTTTCCTGCTTCCCGACCTTATTTCAAGGATCTTGGTATTCGATGGTTGGAACCCCATAGTCGTTCAGAACATCACAGATGTCGGCCATATGGCAGACAACTTCGAGGACAAGATACTTTCCCAAGCTGCGCTAGAAAGAAGAGAACCGCTCTCAATTGCTCGAGAATATGAAGCAAAATTCTTTAATGATCAGGCGCTACTCAATATCGCTAGTGCTGATCGTTCCCCGCGGGCAAGTGAATCAATAGAACTCATGCAAGACATGATCACCACTCTGATCAAAGACGGATATGCATATGTAGGTGAAGATTCATCTGTTTATTTTTCTGCTGAAAAATTTGAAAGCTACGGAGCAATTAGCGGAAATAAACTTGACTCACTCAAGCCAGGCCATCGTTATGAGTACTCAGATGATGGAGAAAAACGCTTTCATGCCGATTGGGCGTTATGGAAAGCAGCTGGCCAGCGAAGTGAAATGGTATGGGATTCACCATGGGGTAAAGGTTTTCCTGGCTGGCACATCGAATGTTCAGCCATGTCTATGAAATTTCTTGATGCGAGAGTTGACTTACATATCGGTGGAATCGATCTTCGTTTTCCTCACCATGAAAATGAGAGAGCCCAATCTAATTCTGTGGCTCATCGCGAAGTTGTCGCCCTCTGGTTGCATGGCGAGCATCTCTTATTTGAAGGTAAGAAGATGGCAAAAAGTACTGGGAATGTACTTCTTGTAAAAGATATTATCGAGAAAGGATTTGACCCGCTAGCACTGCGCTTAGCCTTTCTTGAAAGTAAATACCGAAACCAGCTTGATCTATCTTGGGATGCAATTCGGGCGGCTGATAAGACGATTAAGCGATGGCGCTTACGTGTGAGTGAATGGGGTGTCTCTTCGCAAGATATTGATGTTGAGGATTTTATGACGCTTATAAGGCAAGATTTAGATTTTCCACGCGCACTTGTAAAACTACGCGCACTTGAAAAAGATGTAACTGTAGCGGCAGAAGTTAAAGGTGCGATCTTTGTGAAACTCGATAAAATATTGGGGCTAAACCTACAAAATACTTAAATCTATTGGTGTGAAATCCCGTTGAATAAATCAGTTTCGTGGCCTGCTGAATCAAACGGTCCAGCTTTCTGGCCTTTTACGAGTGTGTAATACTCATCCCCCATTACTTCCACTCCAAGATTATTTGAAAGTGCAAAAAATGGTCCATCTAAACTCATTTGAGTTGGATGTTGCTTCATTGCTTCAATCTTTTGTTTTGCAAAATTTCCGGCCCTTATAACGGTTGTGACAAAAGAATCATCTTTAACAAATGGAAGGTCCGCTGCGCTTTCGACACCGAAGAAATCAGATCCCATTTCTTTCATTTTCTCAATACCGAGTTCCATGACGGAACGAGGCATGATGTTCCAATAGATTTTTGAAATTTCCCACTCAGGTGCGGCTAATTGCGCAGCACGCATTGCTACGCGATGAGCTTGAATGTGATCTGGATGGCCATATCCGCCAATTTCATCGTAAGTCACTAAAACCTGTGGCTTAGTTTCTATAATTACTTTGACTAAATCTGCGGCTGCCGCGTCTAAATTTGTATTCCAAAAAACATCTGGCCGCTTGTTTGGCTCAGTATCCATCATTCCGCTATCACGATATTTTTTTGAAGGTGAGCCAA
>CAIVOW010000107.1 GCA_903907665.1 uncultured Actinomycetes bacterium
CCAGCAGGTGAATGTGTGGTCTTCGTAGGGCCATCTGGCTGCGGTAAAACAACCACTATGAAGATGATTAACCGAATCATCGAACCAACATCTGGTCGCATTGTTATTGGTGGGGAAGATGTTACAAAGACTCCAGCGCACGAGTTACGTCGCAATATTGGCTATGTCATTCAGCAAATTGGTTTGTTCCCACATATGACCATCGCTGACAATGTTGCGACAGTTCCGCAACTTCTTGGGTGGGAGAAAAATAAGACACGCGCTCGTGTAAACGAACTCCTTGAACTCGTTGGCCTCGATCCATCTGAATATGGTTCACGGTATCCAAAGCAGCTCTCCGGTGGACAACAACAGCGCGTAGGCGTTGCTCGCGCATTGGCTGCAGATCCAGCAGTACTTCTGATGGATGAACCTTTCGGCGCAACTGATCCCATTACCCGTGTACGACTGCAGAAAGAATTCCGTGCCCTTCAGCGCGAACTTAAGAAGACCGTTGTCTTCGTAACGCACGACTTTGAAGAAGCGCTACTTCTAGGTGACCGAATCGCAGTTCTCTCTGATCAATCTAAAGTTGAACAATATGGAACCCCACTTGAGATCCTCTCAGCACCAGCTACAAAAAAGGTAGAAAGTTTTGTTGGTGAAGCAGCCAGCGTGCGCATGCTTGGCCTTGTCTCACTTTCAGCAGTCTCACTTTCATCAGGAACTGTCGATGGCCCTACCTTGCCTGAGACTGCAACTCTGCGCGAAGCGATGGAAGGATTCATCACCGGAGCCAAAGCAATCAATATTGGCACCAAGGGGCATCTCACATTTGAGGCTCTTCAGAGCGCAATTTCATCAACCCGAAAGGGAGCGCAGTAAAAAATGGCAAAGGCGCTTGCACAACCAAATTTGACTGCTGGGTCGCTCTATTCGCAATCTGCACGTCTAATCTTTAAGCGCCACCGTTCTCTTATTATTCAACCAATTTTGATTCTTATTATCTCGGCAGCCCTAGCAATTACTTTAAGCAGGGCACATCTCGATGTCATCGAGAAGGTAACCATCAATAAGAAATTTATCTTCCGTGCGATTCAAGATCACTTAATTCTCTCATTTGCTTCAGCCGCAGTCATTCTTGCCGTTGCTATTCCGGCCGGAATTCTCTTGACCCGCCGTCGCTATAAGAAGTTCACGCCTATCGTTTTGATACTTGCCAATATTGGACAAGCATTTCCTGCCGTCGGTGTGCTCATCATCGCGGGAATACTCTTTGGATTCGGAAAGCCAATCGCTATCTTCTCATTTGCAGCATTTGGAATCTTGCCTATCCTGCGCAATACCATCGTAGGTTTGCAGGAGATTGATCCCTTTATTATCGAATCAGCGATGGGAATGGGCATGACACCGAAGCAAGCGCTTCGACAGATTGAACTTCCACTCGCAGTGCCAGTAATTCTGGCTGGTGTGCGCACCACACTCATTCTTACCGTTGGCGTTGCCACCCTTGGTGTCTTCGTTAACGGAGGTGGACTAGGAACTCTCATAA
>CAIVOW010000108.1 GCA_903907665.1 uncultured Actinomycetes bacterium
CTCGATCTTCCTGATTTCAATAAATCGGTGGCAAGAGCGATCAGGGCTATCCAAATCACTAAGAAACCAACCCATCTGGCTACTGTAATTGATTCATGCCTGACTAAAACACCAATTAGAAATTGAGCTGCTGGCGTTAAGTATTGGAGTAGTCCAACAATCGTTAAAGGTAATTTATTTGTTGCGCTATTAAACATGAGAAGAGGAATCGCTGTCACAACGCCCGCCAACACCAATAAAATTGTGACTTTTATATTGACGGCAAATTGCCCAGTCCCACGTGAGCCAAGCCAGATTATGTAGCCGGCATATGGAATAAACGAGAGAAGTGTTTCGATTGCAAGACCTTCAAGGGCGCCAATTCCAAGTTGTTTCTTAACTAGCCCATAGCTACCCCATGAGACAGCTAAAGCAAGTGCAATCCACGGTGGACGTCCAAAACCGATTGTCAGAATCAAAACACCTATGACCGCAATCCATACCGCAATCCACTGCAACTTACGCATCTTCTCCTTGAGCAAGAGAACTCCGAAGGCAATAATTATGAGCGGGTTGATGTAATAGCCCAGAGCACATTCCACAACATGCCCATGGTTAACACCCCAGATATATACGAGCCAATTAATGGAGATTAAAACTGTAGAGAGGCAAAGCCGCATCATCGTGTGTGGATTTTTCAGCATCAGCAGAGTTCTACGTAGTTGCTTTGTTAATCCAAGAGCAGCAATACAGAAAATGAGAGACCAGACTGCTCTGTGCGCAACTATTTCAATTGAATTTGCGGGCTTGAGCAGAGGCCAATACAGAGGAAATAGTCCCCAAATTAAAAAGGCAGAAATACCCAGAGTGAGGCCTACTTTATAATTACGGTCATCACTAATTGGCGGCTCGATCTCGAACTATCGAAAATTAACGAATTGAACAGCAAATTCCCAGGGCGCATCTTTTACTTTTGCCATGGCTTCTTGTAGATCATCGCGGCTCTTACTGATGACACGCAATTCATCGCCTTGAATCTGTGTCTTCAAAGACTTAGGGCCCTCATCTCTCAGGAATTTTGCAATCTTCTTCGCATTCTCGGTCGACAAGCCTTCTTTAAATTCACAAGCTATTTTGTAAACCTTACCGCTAAGTTGAGGTTCCTTCGCATCTAAGTGTTTTAGTGAAACACCACGCTTAATGAGTTTCTCTTTAAAAACTTCTAACGCAGCCTTCGCGCGCTCTTCTCCGCCTGCCTCAATAGCGACTTTTTCGCCTGTCTTCTCCATCTTTGTTCCAGTATTTTTGAAATCAAAACGGGTAGCGATTTCACGGTCTGCTTGATTGAAAGCGTTGTCCACTTCCATCTGATCTATTTTTGAGACAATATCGAAACTGGAATCAGCCATTTCGATCCTCCTGTTTTCTTATTCCCGTA
Source organism: uncultured Actinomycetes bacterium (assembly GCA_903907665.1). The sequence goes on from CAIVOW010000108.1 coordinate 1,418, forward strand.
CGAGATAAAAGTATGTGACCGATGAAGCCTATTACTAAAGCAAAGATAATACCTACGTTCGAATAGGCCCATGACCCAGTTTTTCCGCCGATAAACCCCATGAAATAACCCTGCCAGGAAAGCCAAGAGGCAAAGCCATTTGTCACAAAACCCCAGCCAACAATTGAACCTACAACAAGGAGCAAAACAGATCGTAAATTCCATGAGCCATATCTTCCAGATGCGTCGAATAGTTCAGCTTCGACGTAGTCACTTTTACGAAGTACAACATCCGCAACAAAAATCGCTGACCACACTGCGATGGGGACACCCAGTGTTATGAGAAATCCTTGGAATGGTCCAAAGAAATCTTTTTTAATCCAGACAATATAGATAGTTCCTAAAGTCATAATAATGCCGTCGATTGAAGCAGCGATATGACGTTTCACGGGTAAACCAATTGAAACCAATGCAATTCCAGATGAATATAGGTCCAATATCGAACCACCAATCAGGCCAGATACCGCAACAAACGCGAAAGGAATTAAATACCAAGCCGGTAATAAAGTTGTGAGAGCCCCAATGGGATCAGCAGCTATTTTTCCATTAAGTTCTGCGCTACTTCCGGCGAGAGCGCTTCCATAAATAACTAGAGCAATTGGGACTATCGAAGCGCCAAAAACGGTCCACCCAATAACAGCTTTACTAGAAGTGCTACGAGGTAAGTAGCGGGAATAGTCCGCTGCTGAATTAACCCAGCCCAAACCAATTCCAGTAATCCCAAAAATCACGGCGCCGATAAAAGCCTGCGAATTGCCGTGATGAAGGTGTGAGACTAAATTCCATTTAATTGAATGAGCGGTGAGTGCGATATAGCCAATGGTAAGAAGAATTGTGGCTAGCGTTAACCATTGCTGGATTTTCATAATTGTTTTAAATCCGAGAACTCCACCAAAAATGGTCAAGCCAGCTGCAAAAATGAAACCAGTGATTGCTGAAAGATTATGGTTGAGATGGCCAATTCTAATAAAGACAGTTTGGAAGGCCAGCGTCGCCAGTGAAACTAGAACAGTCTCCCAACCCACAAAGATCAGATATGAAAGAAAGCCGGGAATGATATTTCCCTTAACGCCAAAAGCTGCGCGAGAAAGAGTGAGGGTTGGCGCATTGCCTCGTTTACCAGCTAGTGAACTCACGCCAACAAGTATGAAAGAACCAACCGTCCCGACAATAGCAGCGCATGTTGCCTGCCAAAATGAAATTCCAAACCCTAAGAAAAAGGAACCATATGAAAGTGCTAGAAAAGAAACATTTCCCGCCGCCCATGGCCAAAATAGTGATTTAGCCGAACCATGCCGTTCGTGGATTTCTATAAAGTTTGCACCGTTAAGTTCAATGCGAGATGTCATGAGAGTAATTCTAGTAAGTCAGGAGGCATACAGCTAAATGCACTTGATACAGCCATAAACCGGGACTAGATTGAGGGAGTGCAAAAAATTTCTGAAGAGTTAGTCCAAAGCGAGGCTTCTCTCAAGCAATTCTTGCGGACACTACCTCCTGTGGATCAGGTAGGAGCTGAGAGTCGGGCCGCATATTTAGCAACGAGATCTATTAAGAATTCCAGTAAGAATTTTGCGATTGATTTGGCAATCCGAATGGTGGATCTCACAACCCTTGAAGGTTCAGATACTCCAGGCAAAATAAGAGCACTCTGCAACAAAGCGGTCCGCCCAGACCCTACAGATTCCACCGTGCCTCACGTTGGGGCGGTTTGTGTCTACAACGATATGGTTTCTATCGCACGCCAGCATCTGGACTCAATCGGGGGCCACGATGTACCAGTCGCAGCTGTTTCGACTGCCTTTCCCTCAGGCCGCGCTAGTCAAGAAGTAAAGATTAGGGATACTCAAGATGCGCTGGATGCCGGTGCCAGCGAAATCGACATGGTTATTGACCGAGGAGCATTTCTCTCTGGCCGATACGGCGAAGTCTTCGATGAAATTAAATTAATCAAAGATCTTTGTGGTGAAAAGGCTCATTTAAAAGTAATTTTTGAAACAGGTGAACTTGTAACGTATGACAATGTTCGTAAAGCATCATATCTTGCAATGTTAGCAGGAGCAGATTTCATCAAAACTAGTACAGGTAAAGTTGCACCAGCTGCTACTGCTCCAGTGGTCTTAGTCATGCTTGAAGCAGTTCGCGATTTTTATTCGATGACAGGACGTCGCATTGGAGTAAAGCCTGCGGGTGGAATCCGCACGACAAAAGACGCTATTAAGCAATTAGTTCTTGTGAATGAAACTGCTGGCGAAGAATGGCTTACGCCATCTTTATTTCGAATCGGTGCAAGTGCTTTATTAAATGACTTATTAATGCAGCGCATGAAGATGCGAGACGGGCATTATTCAAGTAGTAATTACGTAACCCTGGACTAGTTCGAACTAGATAGATGAGAAGGTAGAAAAGGTAGAGATGACAAAATTCGAGTACGCCCCAGCTCCGGAGTCAACGACAATTGTAGATATCAAGAGCGAGTATGGTCTTTTTATCAACGGAAAATTTGTCGCCGCTAAAGGTGGCAAGACCTTTCTTACCATTAACCCAGCAACTGAAAAAACTCTTGCCAAAATTAGCTATGCCAGTAATTCTGATGTAGATAAGGCAGTGGCCGCAGCGACGGACGCTTTCAAGAAAGTCTGGTCCAAAACATCGCCTTCCGAGCGCGGGAAGTACTTGTATCGTATCGCTCGAATCTTGCAAGAGCGCGCCCGCGAATTTGCAGTCCTAGAAAGCATGGATAACGGCAAGCCCATCAAAGAGACTCGTGATGTTGATATCCCATTAGCTGCTGCGCATTTCTTTTATCACGCAGGATGGGCCGATAAATTAGATCACGCCGGCCTTGGAGTTAATCCCAAACCACATGGCGTTGTCGGTCAAATCATTCCATGGAATTTTCCACTGCTTATGTTGTCCTGGAAAATTGCACCAGCTCTGGCAACAGGTAATACAGTGGTTTTGAAACCTGCAGAGACAACGCCGCTTACCGCTCTTTTATTTGCAGAAGTGTGTCAACAAGCAGGCTTACCTGAAGGTGTCGTCAACATTGTTACTGGAGATGGTGCGACTGGTGCTTACCTTGTAAATCATCCTGGAATAGCAAAAATTGCGTTCACTGGCTCTACTGAAGTTGGTAAAGGAATTGCACGCGCAATATCTGGTACTAGCAAGGCGTTGACCCTTGAATTAGGTGGGAAAGGCGCCAATATCGTTTATGACGATGCAGCGATTGATGAAGCTGTTGAAGGTATAGTTAGTGGAATTTTCTTCAATCAAGGCCATGTATGTTGCGCAGGCTCTCGTCTACTTCTCCAAGAAAATGTCGCAGAAGAAGTAACTGAAAAATTAAAGAAACGTATGGCTTTGATTCGCGTCGGTGATCCGTTGGATAAGAACACAGATCTTGGAGCTATCAATAGCAAAGCACAACTTGAGAAGATTCAAGAACTTTCAGCTGCCGGTGATGCTGAAGGTGCCCAACGCTGGAGTCCAGAGTGCGTATTACCTGGGACCGGATTCTGGTTTAAACCAACGATATTTAGTGGTGTTACTCAAGCACATCGAATTGCACAGGAAGAAATATTTGGTCCGGTGCTATCCATTATTACTTTCCGAACCCCTCAAGAAGCAATTGAGAAGGCAAACAACACACCATTTGGTCTTTCAGCAGGAATTTGGACAGATAAAGGATCAAAGATTCTCTGGTCAGCACAGCGATTAAAAGCAGGAGTTATTTGGGCTAACACATTCAATAAATTTGACCCAGCAAGCCCATTTGGCGGATATAAAGAATCTGGATGGGGCCGAGAAGGTGGCCGGCATGGTCTTGCAGCATATGTAAAGGTGGCCAAGTAAATGACACGCATCGATGTATTGAAGACGTACAAGCTATTTATTAATGGCGCCTTCCCTCGAGGAGAATCGGGGCGCGTCTATGAAGTAAAAGATGCGCAAGGTAAATTTTTAGCAAACCCTTGCCAGGCATCCCGTAAAGATTTACGTGAAGCCGTTGTTGCGGCCAGGACAGCTCAAAGTGGATGGGTTGGTTCAACTGCTTATTTGCGGGGACAGATCCTTTATCGCGCTAGCGAGATGATGCAAGCACGTAGGAGTGAATTTGTTGATGCACTCGTCGCCGCAGAGGGAAAGAGTAAAAAAGCTGCGGATGACGAAGTTCTCGCCGCCATCGATACCTGGGTTTGGTATGCGGGGTGGAGCGACAAGATTTCTACAATTGCAGGATCCACTAACCAAGTTTCTGGGCCTTATTACAATTTCACAATCCCAGAAGCGGTTGGAGTCGTCACAATATTTGCTGACTCAAAATCTACGTTGCTCTCTCTTGTAAGTTCAATCGGGGCAGTCATCAGCACAGGCAATACGTGCGTAGTTATTGCATCGGAAAAGTCTCCACTTACGGCAATTACTCTTGCTGAAGTATTGGCTACAAGTGATCTTCCTGCCGGAGTTGTAAATATCCTCACCGGTAAATCTGCTGAGCTAGTTTTGTGGGTGGGTTCGCATATGGATATTGATGCTGTGGATGTATCAGGGCTTTCAAAGAAGTCGGAAGCAGAAGTACGTTTGGCTGGAGCCGATAATTTAAAGCGAGTTCATCGATTTACTGAGATTAAATCGTCGCAAAGAATTCTTAGCTTTGTAGAGAATAAAACAGTCTGGCATCCAATCGGAGTCTGATTACTCAGCAGCTATTTTTGCGTAGGTAGGCTTTACAACCTCATCGATGATTTTTAGGCGTTCATCAAATGGGATAAACGAACTTTTGAGGGCGTTAATTGTTACGCGTTGAAGGTCTTGGAAAGTCCAGTCAAATGCTTGTACTACTTGCTCCATCTCGTGGGACATCGAAGTGCGACTCATTAACCTGTTATCGGTATTTAGGGTGACGCGAAAACGTAGCTTCGCTAGAAGTCCAATGGGGTGTGACTTTATATCTTTAGCAGCGCCTGTCTGCAGATTTGATGTTGGGCATAATTCCAATGGAATTCGACGATCTTTAACATATGCGGAAAGTTGTCCAAGCTTGGGAGTAGGGCCACTCACATCAATATCATCAATGATACGAACGCCATGACCGAGTCTTTCTGCTCCACACATTTGTATTGCTTGCCAGATAGATGGAAGTCCATAAGCTTCACCAGCATGTATTGTGAAATGAGCATCCTCTTGGCGAAGATAATTAAAAGTATCTAATTGATTTGTGGGTGGGAAGCCATCTTCGGGTCCCGCAATATCAAAACCAACTACGCCTTTTTCACGATACTGAACTACTTTCTCGGCAACTTCTTGCGCAACGTTATTCTGACGAAGTGCACACAAGAGAGACTCGACGCGAATATTGAACCCTTCCGAAGCCGCATCTTGCTCACCAAGGCGATATCCCTCAATCGTTGCTTGGATTACTTCATCTAGACTCAAACCGTTTTGTGTGAAAAGTTCTGGTGCTCCGCGAACTTCAGCGTAGATAACTCCATCGCGGGCTAAATCAAGAGCACACTCTCGGGAAACCCGGATAATATCTTCGCGTGTTTGCATAACCGCAACCGTATGTTGAAAAGTTTCAAGGTATCGCTCAAGTGATCCAGAATTACACGATTCTTCAAACCAATCTGCAAGTGCTTCGGGATCAGTTGATGGAAGTGAGTAACCGATTCGCTCCGCGATATCAATGATTGTTTGTGGTCTTAAGCCACCATCAAGATGATCATGCAAAAGTACTTTTGGAAGTCGCTTGATTTGTTCGCGAGTGGGCTTATCTGTAAGAGACAATTTATCCTTCAATTCGGTCGAGAATTAATGGTAACCGATGAATTTCATCGCCGGCTACACCAATTGCAAAAGAGGAATTAAGGACATCCAGCGCTCGTGCAAATCGAGCTGGTTCATCTGTATGCATTGTGTAGAGAGGCGAGCCGGCTTGAATGTGATCACCGGGCTTGGCATGAATTTCGATTCCAGCACCAAGCTGAAGCTTTTCACCTTGAGTCGCACGACCCGCACCTAAGCGCCATGCACCTAAGCCAACGGCCATTGCATCCATTTTTGTTACTACGCCAGAAGTAGGAGCAAGGAATTGTTGCTTCTCCTTCGCTACGGGAAGCTTTCCATCAGGATCTCCGCCTTGTGCGGCAATCATCCGACGCCAGTGATCCATTGCAGCGCCATTCTTGAGGGCATCGGCAGGATCCATGAGTGGCCTAATTTTTGCTGCATCTAACATCTCGCGAGCAAGAATCAAAGTTAGTTCAACAACATCAGCAGGACCACCACCAGCTAGAACCTCAACAGATTCACGCACTTCTAGCGCATTTCCAGCGGTTAACCCAAGTGGAACATCCATTGCTGTAACAAGTGCTCGAGTTCTGACTCCAGCGCGCTTTCCTAGCTCAACCATTGTTCGAGCCAATTCGCGGGCATCATCCGGATTACTCATGAATGCACCAGATCCGGTCTTTACATCCAAAATCAGCGCACTCGTTCCCTCGGCGATTTTTTTACTCATAATGCTCGATGCAATAAGAGGAATGGCTTGGACTGTGGCTGTTACATCGCGTAGTGCATATAATTTTTTATCGGCCGGAGCTAAGCCCGCACCTGCTGCACAAATAACAGCTCCAACATCTTCAAGTACTTTGAGCATCTCCTCATTAGATAGC
>CAIVOW010000109.1 GCA_903907665.1 uncultured Actinomycetes bacterium
CATGGAGTCGAACGATTAGTCGGTATTGGTCGAGCGCTAGCTGTGAAACCACGTTTTCTTTTGCTCGATGAACCTGCTGCTGGACTAAACGAAAGTGAAAGTGACGAACTTGGCCAAGTCTTGACCAGTATTCGCGATCGCTTCGGGTGTGGAATATGCGTAATCGAGCACGATATGCGTCTGATCATGAGTGTCTGCGAACGCATTAATGTTCTCGATTCTGGCGTACTCATCGCGCAAGGAACAGCCTCTGAAATTCAGCGCAATGATCGTGTGATTGAGGCATACCTAGGAGTTGCGAAATGATAAGAATTGAAAATCTTAGTGTTTCTTACCGCAAAGTTCCTGCTCTCGTGGACGTGTCAATCTCTGTAGGCAAAGGTGAGCTTATTGGTTTAATCGGTCCAAATGGAGCTGGTAAGTCAACGCTCGTTAAAGCTATCGCGGGATTAGTAAAACCAAGTTCAGGTTCAATTTTATTTGATGGCACGGATTTGCGTGGAAAATATCCTGAAGACATTGCTCGTCTTGGCGTTAGTTTCGTACCTGAAGGCCGTCATATTTTTCAATCCCTTAGCGTTGCAGAAAATCTTTCACTTGGTTACGCAAGCGGAAGGGCTTACGAAGAATCCACCCATGAAGCGGTACTGGATCAATTTCCTGCTCTTCGTCGGTATTACAACGATTCAGCTGCTGGTCTATCAGGTGGAGAACAACAACAACTTGCATTTGCGAGAGCGCTTTTAGCCAAACCTAAATTACTGATTCTTGATGAACCTTCGCTTGGGCTGGCCCCCCTAGTGATCGATTCAGTCTTCGAAACCTTAGAAAAATTACGTACGGATGGGGTTACTATCTTGCTCGTTGAACAGAACGCTTCTAGGACCGTTGCAATCGCCGATCGGACATATGTACTTGGTGGCGGAAAAATTCGAAAAGAAGGAACGGCCGCGCAACTTCTCAATCGTGACGACATGCTTGAAACGTATTTAGGAAAGAGCGTCTGATGCATGCATTCTTCCAGCACCTCATAGACTCAATCACTCTTGGCAGTTTGTACGCGGTAATGGGCTTATCTATTGCTTTAGTTTTTGGCATTATGCGCCTGGTTAATTTTGCACAAGGCGATCTAGTCATGGTTGGTGCTTACGGATCTGCTTTCTTCTCACATGCTCCTTGGATTTTCACACTCATCATCGTCTTGGTAGTACCCATCGTATTTGCTTTAATTATCGAACGAATTGCCTTCCGGCCGGTGCGGATGGCATCAGATTCAACTCTTCTTGTGACGTCCTTCGCCGTTAGTTACTTGCTTGAGAGTTTGGTACTTCTCTTTCTTTCTGCAACACCGCGGGGAGTTAATTTAGCGCCCGCACTTGGACATCCATTTCATGTAGCTGGCCTGCTTATTCCTTGGTTAGATGTAGCAACTGTTAGCTCAACTGCCGTACTACTTGTAGGGCTCTCCTGGTTTTTATCTAAAACTCGTACCGGCGTATATATGAGAGCGGCTGCGGAAGATTTCACTACAGCGCGCTTAATGGGAGTACGAGCAAATCGGGTTATTGCTGCAGCATTTGCAATCAGCGGGTTGCTCACTGGGGTCACCGCGTACCTGACAGTTGCAAAAACTGGGCAGGTGTATCCAGCAATGGGTGTCAACTTACTACTTGTTGCCTTTGTAGCTACAACGATTGGCGGACTTGGAAGTCTTTCAGGGGCTGTTCTTGGAGGATATATTCTTGGAGCAATTACAATCTTTATTCGTGCTTATTTCCCCGCGCAACTTGCGAGTTTTACCCAAGCTTTCACCTATTTAATTGTGATTGCCATCCTGGTTTATCGTCCACAAGGCCTTCTGAGCTCTAGAGCGAATCGCACTCGAGTATGAAAAATATTTCTCGCAGAGCATCTATTTCCACGTTTATCTTGCTTGCGCTACTCGTATCTATCATTGCTATATCGTGGAATTGGGTAGGACCAACACTTCAGCCTGTTATCGCCCAAGGCTTAGCATTCTTAATCGCGACTATTGCGCTCTATTTATTCGTCGGAAACTCTGGAATTTTTTCATTCGGCCATATTGCTTTCATGTCACTTGGCGCCTATGTCTCAGCCATTTTAATGATCTCCCAACAGAATAAGAAATTAAATCAACCCGGGCTCCCACATTTCTTGGCAACTATTCAGCTACATCCACTTGTTGCAACACTCATAGGTGGGATAGCTGCGGCGCTTATTGCTCTCATACTTTCGCTACCGCTCATTAAATTATCTGGCCTGACCGCTTCACTCACTTCATTAGCAATTCTAGAAATTGTCCACGTCGTAACAGCAAACTGGACGAATCTCACCAATGGTGAGCTCGGCCTGACTGGTATCCCTTTACTTTCAAGCGTGACTGAACTTTGGCTAGTTGCGATACTGGCCATTGC
>CAIVOW010000110.1 GCA_903907665.1 uncultured Actinomycetes bacterium
CCTTTGGGCGAAGTATTCGACCTAGGCGCTGTGCTTCTTCCTGACGACTTCCAAAAGTTCCTGAAACCTGAATCGCAATTGTGGCTTCGGGTAAATCAATAGAAAAATTAGCAACCTTAGATACAACAAGGCACTTAATTTCACCCGATCGATAAGCGGCAAAGAGTCGCTCCCGCTCTTTGATCGGAGTTTCACCTTTGATAAGCGGCACGCCAAGTTCGGCGCTTAGGGCATCAAGTTGATCAATATATTGGCCAATAACCAGCACTTGATCATTTGCATGTTGCTTGGCTAACGCGACTGCAACTTTTCGCTTTGTCTCAGTTGTGGCGCAGAAGCGATAGCGATCTTCCGGCTCGGCTGTTGCATAGTGCATCCGCTCGGTTTCAGTCAGATTGACGCGCACTTCAACACAATCAGCAGGTGCAATATATCCTTGAGATTCAATCTCTTTCCAAGGAACGTCATAGCGTTTTGGGCCAATTAGCGAAAAGACTTCACCCTCCATGCCATCTTCACGGACAAGCGTTGCTGTAAGTCCCAGGCGCCGACGCGACTGGATATCAGCAGTGAAACGGAAGATTGGGGCAGGAAGTAAATGCACCTCGTCGTAAATTATTAAACCCCAATCGATTGCATCGAAGAGGTCTAAGTGGGCATAAACACCTTGCTTGCGCGTGGTCATAACTTGGTAAGTCGCAATTGTTACCGGCCTAATCTCCTTCTTGGATCCAGAGTATTCACCGATCTCATCTTCATTTAGCGTTGTTCGCTTTAATAATTCATCACGCCACTGTCGAGCTGCAACAGTGTTTGTTACAAGAATAAGAGTCGTTGCTTTTGCGTGTGCCATTGCCGCAGCGCCAACGATTGTTTTTCCGGCGCCGCAGGGAAGTACGACAACTCCTGAACCACCGTGCCAAAATCCTTCAGCTGCAAGTTCTTGATACTTTCTAATACTCCAGCCATCTTGTACCAGATCTATTTCGTGATGCTCGCCGTCAACGTAACCAGCAAAGTCTTCCGCAGGCCAACCGAGTTTTAAAAGTGCTTGCTTAAGAAATCCGCGTTGCCCAGGATGGACAACGATCGTTTCGGCATCAAGTTGTAGGCCAAGCATTGGCGCTACTTTCTTGCCGCGAGTTACTTCCTTGAGCACCGCTGGATCATGAGAGACAAGAACTAAACCGTGAACTGGGTGTGCTTCAAGGCGCAGGCGACCATAGCGAGACATAGTTTCAGCGACATCAACGAGAAGTGAATGCGGAACCGCGAATCTCGAATACTTCAACAAGATGTCTACAACTTGCTCGGCATCATGTCCGGCGGCGCGGGCATTCCAAAGTCCAAGCGGTGTCAATCGATAAGTATGAATATGTTCTGGGGATTTTTCCAGCTCCGCAAATGAGGCGATTGCACGTCGACATTCGTCACTAAGTGGATGATCAATATCAAGTAGAAGGGTCTTGTCACTTTGAACAATTAACGGGCCATCAGTCACGAATGAGTTCCTTAATAAATGCAGTTAGAAGTTTTACTCGCGACGGAATTGAAGAGAGCAATATTTGTTCGTGTGGAGCGTGGGCACCATCGCCAACGGCGCCTAAACCATCAAGAGTAGGTGCACCGGCTGCTGCTGCGAAATTTCCATCGCTCGCCCCACCAACGCAAGCATGACCGATTGGTTGCATTCCCAACTCCGCAGCAACTTTCTCTAACTTTTCATAGAGCGCCATGGTGCTTGTTGGTTCGAGAGGTGGTCGATTTATGCCACCAGTGACTTCAAGTTTCGCTTCGCCATGTTGTGCCTTGAGGGCTTTCACAGCCGTATCAACTCTAATTAATTCGGCCGCGGAGAAAGATCTGATGTCGATATCAAGTGAGGCGAGTGCTGGAACAGTATTTGTCGTAGTTCCAGAGTGCATAACTGTTGGGACAACTGTGGTTCCAAATTCTTTATCGGCAAGTTGGGTAACTGCCATAACGATCTGAGCAATTTCTGTTGTTGCGTTGATTCCCTTTTCGGGCTCCAGGCCAGCATGCGAGGCCCGCCCGTGTAAAGAGATTTGATACATCGACGTGCCTTTACGACCAGTCTTAACTTTGCCATTCAAAGATGCTTCTAAAACCAATACTGCCTTAGCTTTACTCGCCAACTTTTTAATTAGATCGCGTGATGTTTGACTTCCGAGTTCCTCGTCAGTTGTTGCTATAAGTGCCACATTCGACTCGGCGCCAGGAATATCTTTAAGTGCATAAAGTGCTTGCAGAAAACCAGCCTTCATATCAAAGACGCCTGGTCCTTTTGCAATATCGCCGGATACTTGCCAAGTTGGATTGAATGCTCCGATTGGCCAAACGGTATCTAAGTGAGCAAGCAAAACAATCTCTGGCTGTGGCGCGCCCCACCAAAAAACAGGTCGACCATTCTCAATATGAATTGAGGCTGGAGTTTCTAAATTCTTATTTGCGATTTCTACCGCTAATTCAATCACGCCACGACAGGCATTGAGATCTTCACTAGGTGATTCAAATTCCACCAAAGTTTTAAGATCATCAAGGATGCTCATGGCTTAATTCTGCCTTACTTCGCTGGACTGACG
>CAIVOW010000111.1 GCA_903907665.1 uncultured Actinomycetes bacterium
GCAGTGCGTGAAATTGCCACTTTATCGCCCGGCTTACCAAGTGAAAGCACTACTGCTTGATTAGCATGGGTTGAGCCACCAGTAGAAAAGCGCGCCCAGTCAGCTCCCCAGAGTTTGGCTGCAAGGGATTCTGCTTTCTCCAAAACTTTATGAGTTAATTTAATTTCATCTAAACCACCATAAAGTGGAAGATCTGAATCCACAACTCGACCTAAACCTTCATCGAGCAGCGAGGCTTTGTGTTTATGGCCGGGAATCGTAAATGAAATATGGTGCGCTTCGAAGTAAGAAAGATAGGCGTCAAGCAGCGGTGCGCTTGCCCGAAGTTCACTCATTCTTTGAGCTTAGCTTTCTGGAAAGTGGCAAGCCACAGAAGTTTTACCAAGTTGCACGAAGGCTGGCTCTTGGCTGGCGCAGATATCTTGCGCTTTCCAACAACGATTGCGGAAACGACAACCCGAAGGAGGGTTGATGGGATTTGGAACGTCTCCAGTCAACCGAATTCGATCACGTGCGCCAATACCATCAGGGTCGGCGTCGGGAACTGCGGACAGGAGCGCCTTGGTGTACGGGTGCCTTGGTGAGGCATACAAGGTATCGCGATCGGCTACTTCTACGATTTTACCGAGATACATAACAGCTACACGCTGAGAGAAGTGGCGCACAACGGCTAAATCGTGAGCGATAAATACGAAAGCTAACGAGAACTCTCTTTGTAATTGTTGAAGTAAGTTAATAATTTGAGCTTGAATGGAGACATCCAACGCCGATACTGGTTCATCTGCAACAATCAATTTAGGCCGAACGGCAAGGGCTCGAGCAATTCCAATGCGCTGGCGCTGTCCACCTGAAAATTCATGCGGATAGCGGTTGTAGTGCTCGGGATTGAGGCCAACGATTTCAAGAAGTTCCTGAACGGCTTTTTTTACGCCGCCTTCAGGCTTTATTTTATTGATATCAAAACTTGTGCCAATAATTGTGCCAACGGTATGTCGCGGATTTAGAGAAGCGTAAGGATCTTGGAAAATCATCTGCATATGTGTACGAATTGGACGAAGATCACCGGCAGATAAATTTGAAATATCTTGCCCATCAAATTCAATGCTGCCAGCTGTAGGCTCTATCAATCGAGTAATAAGTCTTCCGGTTGTTGATTTACCACATCCAGATTCACCAACCAGGCCGAGTGCTTCACCTGAGGCTAATTCAAAAGAAATATTATCGACTGCCTGAACGACCGGGCCATCAGTGAAGAGCCCGGTCTTGGCGGTCGGAAAATGTTTAGTGAGTCCTGAAACTTTTAAAAGAGGAGTGGTCATAGGAAGGGCCTCACTTCAGAATCAAAAATACTCACTCGGTTGTTATGATCTAAATGGCAGCGCACGGCATGGCCAGAACTACCCGGAATCTCAATTAGATCTGGCACTTGCACAGAGCATGCGCCACCCACACGGTCAACGTACTTACAGCGCGGATTGAAGGAGCAGCCCGTAGGAGGATTGATCAAACTTGGGGGAGTTCCTTCAATAAATGGAAGGGAGATCGTTGGGTCGCCAGTTAAGCGTGGGATCGAGGAGAGTAAGCCCCACGCATATGGATGCTGGGGATTCTTAAGCAAATCGCGAGTACTTCCGCCTTCAATTTCACGACCTGCATACATCAATAAAATATCATCCGCAATTTCGGCGACAACGCCTAAATCATGAGTTATCAAAATGATTGCAGAGCCAAATTCCTTTTGAAGATCGCGAAGTAAATCAAGAATCTGAGCCTGAACCGTTACATCAAGAGCAGTCGTTGGTTCATCGGCAATGAGAAGTGATGGATTGCATGAAAGTGCCATCGCAATCATGGCGCGCTGGCGCATACCACCAGAAAATTGATGCGGATAAGATTCGGCGCGTTTTGCGGGATCTGGGATTCCCACAAGATCGAGCATTTCAATTGCACGGGTCTCGGCTGCTTTTTTAGAGACATTATTATGAACTCGATACGCTTCTGCAATTTGATTTCCAACGGTGTAATAAGGGTGAAGAGCAGCAAGTGCATCTTGAAAAATCATAGCCATGCTCTTGCCACGAAGCTCTCGAACTTCGCTTTCAGATGAGGCTACAACGTCAATGCCATCGACCAGAATTTCTCCACTTACTTGGGCGCGAGACTCTTTGTGAAGTCCCATGATTGCCAAGCTTGTTACAGATTTACCAGAGCCAGATTCGCCAACAATTCCAAGGGTCTTTCCCTTTTCTAGGGTGAAACTGATTCCATCGACTGCCTTAACAATTCCATCATCAGTTGGGAAATGAACTTTAAGGTCTTTTACTGAAAGATATGGCGTCACTTGAGTCTCACCTTCGGATCAAGTCGGCTGTAGAGAAGATCGACAAGAATGTTTGCTGAAACAATGAAGAAGGCAGCGAACATAACAGTTCCAACTATGACAGGAAGGTCGACATTTGAAACAGCATCAGTTGCGAGTCTTCCAAGTCCAGGGATATTAAATACGTATTCGGTGATGACCGCGCCGCCAAGTAGCTGTCCAAGATCCAAACCAAAGACGGTAACTATGGGTGTTATTGCAGCGCGCAAGACGTGCTTTAGGTTAACTCTAGTTTTGCTTAATCCTTTAGCGCGAGCAGTGCGAATATAGTCTTCGCTCATAATTTCTAGCATGCCAGATCGTGTTAATCGGGCATAAATAGCTGACAATAGGAATGCCAAGGTGATCCAAGGCAATAACATCTCGGCGAACCACTCTTTGGGGTTCTGAAGCGGAGATACATAGCCTGGTGAGCGTAAAATTTGTAACTTATCGACAAAAATAAATTGTAAAACAAGGCCGACAAAGTAAATTTGAAGTGAAGCGCCGCCTAAGGCAAAAGTTTGTGCGGCCTTGTCAATCCATGTGCCTCGTCGTAGTGCCGAAATAATGCCTGTGAGCAGGCCAACGAGTAACCAGAGAATTGATGCACCAAATGCAACTGAAAGAGTCGCAGGCAGGCGATCGCGAATTAAGAAAGTAACGGGCTCATCAGTTTGGTATGAATACCCAAGGCACGGAGCAGGACAATGAATTTGGGCAGTTGTACCCTTGAGATAATCTCGCCCGACAAAAATACCTTTGACAAAACGTGCATATTGAACGGTAACCGGCTGATCAATTTCAAGTGTGTGCCGGATTTTCGCAATCAATTCCGGTGTACATGCTTTACCGCACGCTAAACGTGCAGGATCGGCTGGGAGAATATAGAAAATACCGAATACAACTGCACTGACGATTGTCAGCACAATTCCACCACCTACAAGGCGGCGCACTAGGTATCTCATTATTCTCCTTCAGCTTTGATTTATTAACTTAAGAAATCCGATGGCGGTGACCCGCCATCGGATTCTCTGTAACCAGTATTAACTTATTTTTAGTCTATGGCTAGCTAACTTCTTACTTCTTAACGTATGCATTAAGAGGAGAGAGAGTTCCATAACCACCATCAGCCTGTGCTCCACCAATACCTGAACCAACAAGGAAGTTGGAAGTTTCGATGAATGTAGGCATAACGGCTGCATAGTCCTTAATCAACTTCTGCTCAATGTCTCCAAGTTGAGTTTCTTGTGCATCAGTTGAGCTTGCCTTATCAGCGTTACGGAATAGAGCCTGGATTCCAGGAATATTCTGACGTGAGTAGTTTGAGTGAGCATCTGTCTTAGTCATTGTGCGTCCATCAAGAAGTGCAAGCACAACTCCTGATGCAGCTGGCCAGTCAAAGCCCCATGATGTTTGAATAACATCTGGCTCATTAGGAACACCACGCTTTGCAATTGCTGTGTAGTAACCAGCACGTGGAAGCTTTTGCATCGTGACTTTAAAGCCAACAGCTTGAAGAGCAGCTTGAGCTGCTGCAGCACGTTGTGGCTCTACGCCCTTATCGCGGTAAGCAAGGATCAGAGACTTCTGAGCCTTTGTTACACCCTTGAGAAGAGATTTTGCCGCAGCAACCTGAGCTTCTGGATGAGTGTGAACATCGCGACCACAAATTTCGAAGTTGCGATAAGCCGGATCGATAAAGGTAGGAATCAATGAGTTGGTGTAAGCACCAGCAAGTGGTCCGCCAGCAGCCAAGAGGACTGTCTTTAGATCAATTGCACATTGAATTGCCTTACGCACGTTTGAGTTCTTGACTGTATCCATATTGATTGCCAAGTAGCGGACGTACGGATCATTAAAACGCACGAATCGATCTGCGTATTTAGAATTTCCAACGACGGTTCCAAGGTTAGTAACAACTTGAGTGTCAAGAGACATTCCTGTTCGTGCATCTCCAGAATCGGAAACAAGCGATTGCTCGAGAGCGTTCTGCTCGAATCCAAACTTCACTTTGATTGTGTCTGGGAAGTCGTGACGAATTGGGTCTGTCTTTGGATCCCAGTTTGCGTTGCGGACCAAAGTCATCTGCTTGTTACGGTCATAGGATTCGATCTTGTAAGGTCCGGTGGACATTGGGTGCAAGTCATAGTTCTGCTTCGTATCCTTAGCAACTGGAACTGGTGAGAATGCTCCAAAAGTAGTTACGTATGCGAAGTAAGGCACCTTTTGTGCGAGCTTGAAGGAGATTGAATCTCCAGAACAAGTCACAGATGTAAGGTCCTTAGTTGGAGTTGTGTATGGACCAGCATAACCAGTTGGGTTCGCCAAGAAGTCATGGGCATACGTTGTTCCACCATCTAGGACATCGTCGTTATAGGTACGTTCAATACCGTACTTCATATCCGCACAAGTAGCAGTTGTTCCATCTTCGTACTTGATACCAGAACGAAGTTTGAAGGTCCAGTTAAGGCCGCCATCTTTTGTTGTACCGAGGTCAGAAGCTAAATCTGGAACCAACTCAGTCTTACCATTTATGGTGCGATATTGAGTCAGCGTACGAATGAAGAAGCGGTAGAAATCAAGAGTTCCACCAACGTAGTTACGTGCAGGATCAACGTGTTCGAAGTCGCCCTGATTTAGGATGTTAAGTGTTCCACCTGATACTGCGCCTGCCACGGCTGGAGCTGGTCCATTCCATGAAGCATTTGCAGCATTTGCAGATGGGATTGCGTAGAGAGCCGTGGCCGCAAGAGCAGCTACAGCAACCACGAGTCCAGCTTTGCGATGAAGTGTCATCTAGGCTTTATCCGTTTCTGTGAGGGTCTTTCTCATATGAGGGTTATTAAGTTGTATTGCTTTTATTTCACGTGATGTGATCATCGAGCACTCTTTGGATCTAGCGCATCACGTACGCTGTCTCCAAAGAGGTTGAAGCCCAATACTAGGAGGAATAATCCGATGCCCGGGATAAAGGTGTACATCGGATCTACACCATAAAACGGTACGGATTGAAGCAACATGGCTCCCCAGTCAGATGCAGGTTCAATAACGCCAGCACCTAAAAACGTTAATGCAGCTTCCGTAGTGATAAAGGATGGAATGTTCAGAGCAACCGTAACGAGAATTGGCGCCCAAAGGTTTGGCAGAATTTGTTTAAATACTAGATGAGGCCGAGATGCTCCAAGTGCGCGTGCTGCTTCGACGAATTCTCTTTCACGTAGTGAAATTACTTGACCACGAACAATGCGGGCAATGTATGGCCAGCCAAATGTTGCCATCACAATGATCATGACTGGAATACGTGCGGCATTTCCCTGAGGGACTCCTGCATTTTCTAAGACAGATTCAAGTACCGGGGTGATTGCGAGTGCGAAAAGAATGGATGGGAAAGCCATCACAATTTCCAGGACTCGAGAAATTAGTTGGTCTATTTTTCCGCCAAAAAATCCAGAAATTAATCCTGCTAATACACCGATTACGGTTGCCACTGCGGTCGCCGCAAGGGCAATCAATAGAGAGGTACGTGCCCCAAAAACAAAACGTAGAAAGACGTCTCGACCCGTGCGTGGTTCGACACCGAACCAGTGATGTCCGCTCACTCCACCAAGGGCTCCATGCGGAAGAGCGCCGCGCATTGCATCCAAAGTATCTGGATGGAACGCATCTGGAGTTGTTTTCATAATTGCTTCAAAGATTGGCGAGGCAGCTGCTAACAATATAAATAAGATCACGACAGATAATGAAACCCATGCGGTTTTATCACGCTTTAGTTTTTCCCAAGCGATTCGGCTGGGTGAGCGACCTTGAATCTGCTTTTCGCCCAACACGCTAACTCCGGACATCGCACTCCCAATTCTTCTCTTGCAGTTCACCTAAATTTAATCTGCTTGTGAGCAGGCTCGCTATCGTAAGGCAACTTTTGGGTGGTCGCCACTCAGCCCGCGCCCTAATCTAAGCCTGTGATCATTAATCGCCTTATGGCGCCAGTTGCCAATCGATTTAGAGAGATGGTCTCAGGAGAGCCCAATGGGCGTCCGGAGTGGGTGAAATACATTGAAGAGGGCGAGGACGAGGGGTTATTTGGGCCTGATAGCGCGGTCTGGCAGGTGCATGGCAGTGTCGCCACGCTAATAGGGGGGATTAGAGCCCTACTGCTGCAAGCAGCCCATCCTGCTGCGCTCGCTGGAGTAGCCACTCACTCACGCTATGAAACTGATCTGTTGGGTCGACTTGAGGGAACTTCTCGCTGGCTCACCATTACTACTTTTGGCTCAAAAACGGCGATTGCTCGCGAAGCTGCCCGCGTAAATGAGATGCACAAGCGAGTGAACGGAGATTTTGTTCAAAAAGATGGCAAGAGCGCACCCTATTCAGCTCGAGATCCACAATTCTTATTATGGGTGCATTGCGCTTTTACCGAATCATTCCTCTTCGCCCATCAAGCATGCGGGTACCCAATTACCACGAGCGCAGATGAATATGTAAATGAATGGCGATTGAGCGGTGAACAGTTAGGTTTGATTGGAGCTCCAGCGTCGGTTGCGGAATTGAAATCGACTATGGATGATTTTATGAAAAGGGAACTTTCGTACTCACCGACGACTCACGAGGTTGTGAAATTTATTTTGAAGCCACCTTTTGGGGTTATGAGTCTTTTCTTTTATCGCATTCTCTTGAAGGCCGCCATTATCACTTTGACAGATTCGGAACGAGAATTATTGCGACTGAAGAAACCCCGAAGGATCTGGTTGCAGATTGCTAAGTTCAGTTTGAAAATTCTTAAGGGAGCCTTGGGGGATAGACCTCCCTCGCATGACGCGGCCATGAATCGAATATCCCGCTTACGAGGAACGGTAATTTAGTTGAATATTCAACTAAAAACCGATAGTTTACTGTAATGAAAACTCCCGCACTCTACATAGGCCACGGTGCGCCGATGCTGCTTGATGACCCGGTGTGGAGTAGCGAACTTTCAGCATGGTCCATGTCTATGGAAAAACCAAAAGCAGTATTAATCGTGAGTGCGCATTGGGAGTCAGCACCATTGGCGCTAAGTTCTATTGAACCAAATACACCCTTGATATATGACTTTGGGGGCTTTCATCCAAAATATTATGAATTACAGTACAAAGCACCAACGGCTCCAGAATTAGCAACAAGAATTGCTGGACTACTCCGCGATGACGTTGTGCATCAATCTAATCGGGGCTTGGATCACGGCGCCTATGTGCCTCTAATGAAAATGTATCCCAACGCCGAAATTCCTATTCTTCAAATGTCTATTCCGACATATGATCCAGAGAAACTTTTTGCTATTGGAAAAAAGTTGGCTCCACTTCGTGATGAAGGAGTGATGATTGTGGGTAGCGGTTTTTTAACACACGGCCTGCCATATCTGAAGGATTGGACCATTAATGCTGTGCCTCCTGGTTGGAGTCTTGAGTTTGATATCTGGGCAAAAGAAACCTTGGATCGAGGCGCGATTGATGAATTGATGAACTACAAAAGTTTGGCGCCGGGAATGCCTTATGCCCACCCAACCGTTGAACATTTTGCGCCGATTTTTATCACTTTAGGCGCAGCCACTATTTCTGACGACGCACCTGAAACAAAGATTGATGGTTACTGGATGGGGTTGGCTAAACGCTCATTTCAAGTAGCTTGACCATAAAACCTGCCCATAAAGTCCTCTTTCAACTCAAAAAAATTGCCAGCAATAATCGCTTCACGCATCATCGAGACCAAGCGAACAATGAACCGCTCATTGTGAATAGTTGCAAGCGTTGCCGCAAGCATCTCTTTGCCTTTGAATAGGTGATTTAAGTAGGCCGCCGTGTAGTGCTGGCAGGTATAGCAATCACATGTTTCATCGATGGGGGAGAACTGTCGTTTATATTTGGCGTTCGTCATATTCACCCGTCCGCGTGGTGTAAACACTGCAGAAGTGCGAGCTTGGCGAGATGGTGCAACGCAGTCAAAAGTATCCGCTCCATTTTCAACTCCGACAAAAAGATCATCGGGCTCACCAATACCTAGAAGATGACGGGGTTTGTTTTGCGGTAATTCTTCACATAGCCACCCAACAATTGTTCCAAGTTTTTCTTTATCAAGGGCTCCGCCCAATCCGAAGCCATCAAACTCAACTCCATCAACATTCATTCCACCAAGGTCCTGCGCAGCTTTACGGCGAAGGTCTTCATACTGAGCGCCTTGCAATACTCCAAATAGGGCTTGATATGGTCGGTGGTTTCGTTCCTTTGTTAAACGATCATGTTCTTTGAGACACCGAATAGCCCATTTGCGTGTGCGCTCTAAAGATTTCTCCTGATATTTTCTTGTGTTATGCAAAGTGGTGCATTCGTCAAATGCAAAAATAATGTCTGCTCCAAGTTGGTGTTGAACCTGCATAGAAATTTCTGGTGTGAAACGATGCATTGCACCATCAAGATGAGATTTGAAAGTTACGCCATCATCATCGACGTGAGCTAAGCGCTCCTTCTTTTCCGCAATCACTTCATCTGAGCGAAAAGTATCTTCGTTCATGGCAATTACTTTTTTGAATCCGACGCCAAGGGAGAGAACTTGAAATCCGCCGCTATCGGTAAAGGTTGGGCCACTCCAATTCATAAATTCTCCAAGCCCCCCGGCTTCATCGACTACATCGCTGCCGGGTTGGAGATACAAGTGATAAGCGTTGGCAAGCACGGCTTGTGCCTCTAGATCTTTGATCGATTCAGGCAGGACGGCTTTCACTGTTGCCTTAGTGCCAACCGGGATGAAGGCAGGGGTCTGAATTACTCCATGAGGGGTTGTAATTTCACCCGCCCGAGCCTGGCGGCCATCGATGGTGTGCGTCTGCCTGAAGGAAAACCCGCTAGCACCGCTGGAATTGGTCATATCCGTATCTAACCCCCTTCTAGCCTCTTTCTTAAACCCGACATTTAGGGCAAGATTCCCTGACTATCCGAGATCAGGCATGGCCTCTAGCTAGGGCCGTGACAGTTTCTTGGTAACCCTCAAAAGGAGAACAAATGAAGCTACGTTTCACAGGGAAGGCAACTGTTGCAGTTGTGTCCTCTCTCGCGATGGCCGTTACCGGCATTGCAATGGGGCCAGCACATGCAGCGAAATCCTCTATCACATTGATGGAATCAACTCCAATGACTGGATTGAACGCATCTGTTATTGATCAAGGGCTAACTTCGAATGCCGATATTGGTTACATGACCTATTTTGGATTCACTTACTTTAATGACACCGGAAAGCAGATTAATAACACTATTTTCGGAACCTATAAAATTGTAAAAAATACAAAGTCTGATTTTAGAGTTCAATACACTGTAAACCCTGGCAGAGTCTGGTCAGATGGGTCGCCAATTGATGGCGTCGATCTCCTATTCAGCCACATTGTCTCTTCCAGCAAGTATTCAATTGCCGCTGGCTTGGGTGATCCCGCTGATACATCAAGTTTCGCATCATTGGGATACGCAGGTGTTTACGACAATAACGTAGCTGGTGAGCCAACACTTTCAGCAGATCACATGTCTGTAACAGTTCGCTACAGCTCACAAATCCCAGACTGGTCTTTTTACGGTCCTGGACCAACTCCCGTCCATGCACTTGAATTGATGGTAGACGGAAAGACAAAACTTGGGACTGCTGCTGAGAATGCTGCTGCAAAAGCCAAGTTCTTGAGCGATTTCACCTCGAAGAATACTTCTCGCCTCAAGGCAATGGGAAAGATTTGGTCTGAGGATTACAACATTCAAGACGTAAATTCTTCAACAAATCCGCTACTTCTCATCTCAAATGGTGATTACATCGTTGAATCATGTGTAAAGAACCAAAACTGCACATTGGTCGAGAATAAGAAAGCTAACTCTGGCCCAGATCTCAACGGAATTACAAAACTTGTTTACAGTTATGTAATCAACGATTCAACCGCTACTCAAGCCCTAGCTAATGGTGAATTGGATCTATACGGCGGAGGCGCACCAACACCTGATGTAGTTGCTGCAATTAAGAAATTGTCAGGAATCACAACTGTCGGTGGAGACTCTGCGGGCTATGAACACGTTGACTTGAAGGCCGGCGATGGCCCAACTTCGACGGATCACTACACGGGTATTTTCTCTGACGCAACACAGGGTGCAGCGAAAGCACTTGCGCTGAGAACTGCATTCCTTTTGGCATTGCCTCGTCAAGATATTGTTGACAAGCTAGTAAAGCCAATCAACTCAAATGCAGTCGTGATGAACTCAGTATTTGTGCCACCAAGTGACAAATCTGGTTATGGTCCACAAATTGCTGCTAACGGAACCTCCGTTTTCTCTGTAGGTTCTCAAGCAAGCCGTACAGCTCAGGCGCTTAAGATCGTTAAGCATTATTATCCAAATGCGCTGAAGAGCCCACTTCCAGTTCGCTTTATTTACAGCACAAAAGCAATTCGTGCCAGTGAAATGGCGCTGATTAAGGCTGAAGTAGCTAAAGCTGGATTTGCCGTTTCAGGCGCTCCCGACGCTAAGTGGAGTTCTCACCTAGCTAAAGACAATGGATATGATGCAAGCTTGTACGCATGGGGTCTTGGAGTTCCAACTCAAGACGGACTTTGCGCACTGTTCCAGAAAGATGGCGGCTATAACGATGGCGCTTGGAACGATGCAACTCTTGAAGCAGATTGCAAGCAATTGCAATCAACAACTCTTCCTAAATCAGCAGTGACAAGAAAGACTATTGAAATTGAGCGCGCTCTATTCAAGAAGTCCTACTTCTTACCGTTGTACCAATCTCCAGGAGTGACTGCTTACACATCCTCACTATCTGGCGTAAAGCCAAGCCCATTCAATCCAGTAGTTGCATGGAACTATTGGGAGTGGCATTTCTAAAATCACAGTCTTACAAATAACGTAAGATTAGGATTGAAACATTAGTTAAGAGTGGTGTTTGATATTTCGATATTTAAATATCTGAACACCACTCTTACTCTGTCATTACCAATCTATTATTGGTAACAAATTAAAAGAATTTAAAAAATAATGAGTAGAAGAGGCGAGGTGAGTTAAGAGTGTTTGCCTTTATTTCCCGGCGCTTAGGCATACTTTTACTCATTCTCTTTGGTTCAAGTTTTATTTTGTATAACTTGACCGCTCTTTCTGGAGACCCA
>CAIVOW010000112.1 GCA_903907665.1 uncultured Actinomycetes bacterium
GAGCCGACTAGGAAAAAGATTGGCTTCCAAACCGGATTACCGGCTACTGCCGATAAAACATCTAATCGCCGTGAGAAATCCTTATAGTTTTCGGCAAACACTTTCGGATTTGTCTCCTGCGCAGAGCTTTGTAGGTGCCGCAACGAGGAAGCTACATTTTTTACTTGAACAGCCAGAAAGATTCCAAGAACGAGAAAAATCGTCGCGAAAATACCAAGGCCGTAGCCAAGATATCTTGCGCGAAATTTTGGTGCCCACTTAGGCATTAACGTCCCTACTCTGTCTGAGAGCTACTTCTTTCTGGATCATTCTCTTTTCTAGGTTTATAGCCATCAGCGACATAAGAGCCGCCATACCCCTTACGCGAACGGTATCCGCCGTATCCATATCGTCGTCCATATCCGCCAGCATATTTATAACCGTAATCCCCAGCAACCTTATTGACTGGAACCTTATTCATAATCGCACCTAAGGTATTTCCACCAACAGCCACTATAGATTCGCGCACGCCTAAGAACTGACCAATTTTTGTTCTTCCAGTATTAATAACAATAAGTGTGCCATCAGCATTTGCGGCAACCACCATTGCATCGGATACCAAAAGGGCAGGTGGAGTATCAATAATCACGTAGTCATACTGACTGCGTGCATATTCGATTAACTTAGTGAAAATACGTGAATCCAAGAGTTCGGTGGGATTCGGTGGGGTTTTCCCGGATGTCAGCACATCAACATCAGTATCTGGAATGCTGGTTAGAATTTTTGTAAATTCTTCTCTCGAATCTAGCGAAATTTGGCCGCTCAGAATTTCTGACAGGCCAGCCGGCGTTCCTTTGACATGTAGATAGTTCAAAAACTTTGGCCGACGCATATCTGCTTCAATCAAAAGCGTCTTCAGTCCAGAGAAACCAAGTGAAATCGCAAGATTGAGAGAAGTAACTGTCTTACCCTCATTTGGTACTGCCGACGTAATACTGATTACTTTTGGTGGATTCTCAGCGCGAAGATATTGAAGGTTCGTACGCAACTTACGATGTGCTTCGGTCCGAGGTGCCCATTTGCTCAGATCAGAAATTAGCCTACTTTGCGCAAACTTTCCGTCATAAGGAATCGCCGCCAATAGCGGAGTTTCATCCAAATGGTCTTCATTCTTAATTGTGTTATCAAAAATCTGCCTAAGAATTGAAAGTCCAACGCCAAGACCAAAGCCCAGAATAATTCCGAGCAAAATGTTAATTGCTTTCTTTGGTGAAGCAGGACCCTTAGGCAATACAGCTGTCTTCACCATTGTGATTTTCACTGCTTGAGTAAGATCACCAGCAGCTGCAAGTTCAAGAGTATCTACAGTCTTTGAAAATTGGGCACCCACTGCGTTTGCAATATCAACAGCACGCTGCGCACTTGGATCTGAAACAGTGACGTTAATTAGCACCGTATCTAGCGGAGCCGATGACTTAATCTGCTTAGCTAGTTGCGTTGACGTCGTCTTTAAGCCAAGTTGAGCAATAACCGGATCGAGTGTTCCTGGGCCAGTAATAATTTGAGCGTATGACTTCACGCGTTGCTGAGAGAAGCTTGAGCCTTGAGCCAGCGCGGAAATATCCACAGCTGCAGCAGGGGTCGTTACGAAGAGTTGGATATTAGTTTCATAGAGAGGTGTTTGCGCGTAAGTAAACGCCGCCGCACTACCCACACCCAAAAGTAAGCAAATGAAAACAACTAAAAAGTTTCTTCTAAGTAGGCGGTAATAATCTCTGAGATCCATGGATTCCTCGCGAAATAATTTGTTAAAGCCAATAAGTGAGAAGAGAAGAGTAATAGAGCGGGTGATGCCCGCGCTGGTCATGTGACCAGTCAACTGGGCCGGACTCCCATATTGTATCCCCGTGCAAAGATTCAGGATTATCAATCTAACGCTCCTAGGCGCGCTCATAGCCTTCGCCGTCTTCGCGATGCGCCCCGATCTAGTCACCCCAGGTGCCCACCCCAGGATTCCCGATGGCCCCAATCCCATCCTCGCGGCACTACACAGGATCATTTACCTAGGCGGATCAATCCAATGGCTCGGTAATTTCACCTTGTTCATTCCCGTTGTCTGGTTACTTGCTAAAAGCTACCCAAAACTTTCGCACCTAAAGATTCTTCTCATCTGCATGAGCACCAGCGCATCAATTGAGATCATTCAACTCTTTATTCCCGGGCGAGTATCAGACATACGAGATTGGTTAGCTAATAGCGCTGGCGCGGCAATTTCGGTTTTGTTGTTAAACAGGATTGTATTCTATAAAAAATCACCCAGTGATTAATAATCGCCTTCTAAAAACTTCCTCTATGAAAGCAAATCCTCAGCAATTGTCCAAGTTCAAATTAACCATTCGTCCACACTTAGTAGATTAATGACGACCCCTGTGGGGTGAGTTGGTGTCTGGAACTGCTTTGTGAAATTGCTAAACCAGGGTTTGATAATTTTCAAGGACTTCCGGGTTGCGATTGAAGAATCTCAATATGGAGGGTAGCTTAAGCAC
>CAIVOW010000113.1 GCA_903907665.1 uncultured Actinomycetes bacterium
CCCACAAGTGCAGCAGCGACTGCCAAGCGGGAGAAAGGGTTGCGAAGATTCACTACATTCACTCTTTCTAGTGCACTAAACCGATCAGAACTGAGGGGTCCTGATGGCAAGTCCAACCACGGGCGATTGAACTCTGGCTAGAAGGTAACAGAGGGGCATGGGATAGGAGAAGGGTTAACAATTAAGAAACGGTAACAATTCGTGATAATTCAGGCGAAATTACGCTATTTCGTGCGGTGACGGCGGTTAAGTATTTGAGAGGTAGCAGCAGCTAGACCTGCTGGACTGATGACAATAGTAAGGAGAAGTAAAACGCCACTTACTAAGGCTGGCAAATAATTGGAGACCTGCTCTGAAACTTTAAAAACACCCGTAACTTTTCCAATCAAATCCGGTAAGAAAACTATGAAAACGGTTCCCACTAGAGCACCTGCGATCGAGCGCAGCCCACCAATTACAGCGCCAGTAAGTAGAGCAAGTGAGAGATCAATTGGGTAAACACTTGGGCCAACTATTCCACGAAAGCCATAAAGGGCGCCGGCAAGTCCAGCAAGTCCAGATGCACAAACAAAAGCAATCACTTTATTTTGTTGCACATTTAAACCGTGAAGTGAGGCCGCAACTTCATTATCTCGAATAGCCCTCCAAACTCGTCCAGTTCGCGATCTAGAAAGATTAATTACCCCAAATAGCGCTAAGGCACTAAAAGGAATCGCAACAAATAACTGCCATTGCTCAATTCCAATATCTCCCAATAATTTAGTTAGCCATGCCGGTGGGTTGCCAACATCAACACTTAATCCAACATCACCGCCCAGCGTCGGCTCAAATCGATTCGCTAAAGTTGGAATTGCCAATGCAATAACTAAAGTTGTACCGGCAAGATAAGGACCAGTTAATCGTGCGGCTGCTAACCCTAAGAGGAGTCCGGCGATCGCTGCAACAACAATGGCCAAGATAAATGCCAACCACATTGAAAGACCTAACTTCAAAACAAAAAGTGCTGCGGTATATCCGCCAACGGCCATGATTGCACCTTGACCAAGTGATATCTGGCCTGATGCTCCAGTCAAAAGTGTTACTGATAAGACACCAATAAAGAGCGTGGCAACACTTGCTAATTGGGTTTGATTGTATGCACCAATCGTCTTGCCTAATAGAAATAATCCAAAGAAGAATAAAGTTGAAACGACTGAACTCTTTAACCAGATCCGCTTTACGTTAGACACGGCGCACCTCTTTAGAACCAAAAATTCCTTGCGGGCGCAAAAAGAGCATCAGCAGCAAGAAGATCAAGATGGCTAGAAAAACATTCTCTGGCGAGCTATAGACATTAACAAATGAAATGACATATCCAATTGCAAAACCACCGACAACTGCGCCAACTAGGCTGGTTAACCCACCAATAACTGCAGCAGTAAATCCAACGATTAATAAGAGGTCGAGCGTATTTGGTGAGAGGTTTGTGCTGGGCGTAATAAGCAATCCAGCGAGTGATGATGCGACACCAGAAATAGCCCAACTCAAAGTCCGGACCGATTTAATCCGAACACCACTCAATCGAGTTACCTCGGGATTTAAAGCACCAGCGCGCATTGCTAATCCGATACCCGTCTTAGTAAAGAAGATTGTTGTAATAAATAACGTTACTAAAACAATTCCGATAACAAAGAGATCG
>CAIVOW010000114.1 GCA_903907665.1 uncultured Actinomycetes bacterium
AACACCGATAGCGGTTCAACCAACCCCAACACCCACACCGGTAGTGATTGCCACT
Source organism: uncultured Actinomycetes bacterium (assembly GCA_903907665.1). The sequence goes on from CAIVOW010000114.1 coordinate 56, forward strand.
GCAGCTAAGAAAATAACTATCACATGCGTAAAGGGCAAGTTAGTAAAGAAAGTAACCGCGATTAAACCCACTTGTCCTGCGGGTTAGAAGAAGAAGTAAGTTAAATCTTCCTCAAGAAATCAGGATCATCATCTGGAGGCAAGATGCGACGCTTTGGTCCACCACCTAAACCTTTGCGCTTTGGGCGTCCAGCAATCCAATAAGCGATTGGTCCAAGTGTTCCAATTAAAATAATAATTAATATCCACGCCCACTTTGGCAAGTTTCTGACTTGGCTTTCATCTGTTCGCGCACAATCAATTAATGTGTAAATGGTGAAACCAGTTAACAAGAGAATGGGCAGGATGCGTGACATGGCTTTAGTGTATCGCTAGAGCTATTGCAAAGAGAACCCCAAAAAACATTTGTAGTTTTCCAGTCTTACCTAATAGAGGAATAAGGGATGCCCCAGATGCACCCGAGATGACAGAGCGCGAAATTGAGAAAGTTAATGGAAGTACGGCCAAGGTGATTAATGACCAAGGAAGCAAAGTTGCTAAGGCGCTTAAGTGAGCAATAACTAGTAAGGCAACAAAACCTTTGCGCGCTTTTGAATCCCCTAGTCTTACGGCAAGAGTTCGCTTACCGACTAATTCATCTTGTGCACGATCGCGCAGGTTATTCACTGCCAGGATTGCACAAGCTAGTGCGCCCATTGGCACGGCACATAAAACACTGAGAGCAGTGACATGACCGGTTTGTGCATAGTAAGTACCAACCGTTGCAGTTAAACCAAAGAAGATAAAGACTGAAACTTCACCAAGCCCGCTATATCCATACGGATTTTTTCCACCGGTGTAACCCCAAGCTGCAGCTATGGCTGCCACACCCACGAGTAATAACCATGGTGAACTCAGCAGTGATAGCCAAAATCCAGCGATGGATGCAATCCCAAAAGAAATAAAGGCTGCGCGCTTTACTTGCACAGCCGTTGCTAATCCACTTGCAACTAAACGCGTTGGGCCAACACGATTAGCATCGCTTCCCTTTACTCCATCTGAATAATCGTTGGCATAGTTAACGCCAATCTGAAGCCAAACTCCGACCTTGAGCGCAAGAGCTGCGCGAAACCAATTCCAATCAGCACCAGCTAGTGCAGTTGCAACAACCACTGGAGCAATAGCTGCGGGCAATGTGCGCGGGCGAGCACCGAGAATCCACTTATTCATCTTCCACCATTTTCGCTAGCGCCCTGCGATCGAATTTGCCGATACCTAGCAATGGTAACTGCTCAAGATGATGTATTCCTTTTGGCTTTGATGCCGCTCCAAGGGCTGCCTCTAAATAATGCGAAATCTCACTTTCACCTATTTCACCAACTACGGCTAGGTGTAATGCATGTCCCCACTGAATGTCATTGACTGCAAAGGCGGCAAACTCAATCTCTGGGTAGCGAATTGAAAGAGTTGCTTCAATAGCAGTCAGTGAGACGTTTTCACCACCTGAAATAATCACATCATCGGCACGTCCAAGGATATGAAGCTTTCCATCAATAATTTCGCCAAGATCATTTGTAACAAACCATCCATCACTGAGCGTATAGAGCTCGGGCGCATTCAAATACGTTTCTGACATTACTGAACCACGGATCTGAACCAAAGATTTTTCATTCAGAGAGTATTCAACGCCTTCAATGGCTTGACCGTTGTAAATGCAGCCGCCAGATGTCTCAGTCATTCCATAAGTTTCTACGACATTAATGCCGGCAGTTATTGCTTGATGACGTAGGGCTTGGGAAAGGGCAGCGCCGCCAACCAATACAGCCTGTGCACTTTGTAAGTGGCGTAGTAAACGTTCGTCACTATTGAGTGCACGAAATAATTGAGTTGGAACGATTGAGGTGAAATCTACTTTTGGATATTCACCTTGATGTTCGCGTAAATCAATAGGAAGTGTTCCAAGTTCCATCGATCGAATAATCACATTGACTGCAGCTATATGTGTTAGCGGTAAAAATAGTGACCATTGCTGTCCAGGCTTTGCACCTAAGAATTTATTTGATGCCCGCGCAGAGGCAAGTAGTGCAGAAGCTGTGAAAGCAACTTCTTTACTCATTCCCGTAGTGCCACTGGTACCTATTACTAATGCGATATGTGAGGGGGCGCTAATGGATCGAACTTCGCCAAGGCCTAAGGCTGGGCCAGTGCCAACCAGGGCCGCTGTGATTTCTCCCGCTAAATCTGGGATTACACACGCAGGGCTGACCCGGTGAATATCTCGTTGTGACTTCATCTCCATTGCACCCGTAGGCTATCGCTAGTAAAGACAATGGAGGAAATGTGAGCAAGCCCTTTAAGCGTGATTTTGGTAGCCGTGAGATACCTCATTGGATGACTGCGCCCGGCGGTGAAGAGTTCG
>CAIVOW010000115.1 GCA_903907665.1 uncultured Actinomycetes bacterium
GACTAAAGGCAAGTGTTATGAGTGGGCGGTTATTCCTTGATTGATTCATTACATCATGGCCTATAACGAATAGAAGACTCAAGATCTATAACCAAACAGCGCTATCACTTCACATCCGCAAATACGAAGCTCCATTCAAATCCAACACTGCGCCACTGGCCCACTCGTTATCTGGTGAGGCGAGAAAGTAAACGGCTTTGGCTAATTCTTCGGGACGGCCAAAAGACGTATACCCTCCAACTGAGCCTGCCATTTAGAACTTAAAACAGGCAGCTATGTTTTAAGGGTTCGGTTGCGCGTATGAGCAGTTCCAACTCTTCAAGCAAGGCATCATGTTTGGCGAATTCGGCGCGTTGTAAAAATCGGTGGGAAATTCTACTTTGATTGCGCTCTTTGGATATGGAGCCCCAGTGAAAGCAAAGGACCGCTGCATAACTGGAACGCTCCATTTATTTCCTACTGAGCTGATCGATAAACCCATTAGAACCCCTGAATTTCCAGCAAGTCTCTTAGAACCAGGTAAACCTGCTATCGGATACTTCTTGATAAGGGTCGACATGATTGCAACAGATGGGACCATCACACCATCGATGGTGCAATTAGCAAGGTCTTTGCAGTGCAAAGCAAGAAAAGAGGCTCCACGATTACTCAATTGATTTTTCATCAAATATTGCGGTTTACCCCAAACTCCGTCAACTTGCGAAATGAAGTAAGGCTTAATGCCAAGATACTCGCCGAAGGCAATCTTCTTTTGAGATTGGGCCGCACTCCCTGTGTTTCCAATAATGTTGCAATTTCCATGAGAAGAGCACCAGATATCTCCGTTGAAATAGAAGTTCTTTGGACTTTGATACATAGGGGTCGAAAGTTGAGATATTAACTCTGGTTTTTGCCACACTCCCGCAACTTCACTGACTAAAAAGGTGGAGTCAGTCAATGGCTTAGCTAGATCAAAGTCATTCGTAATGTTGGTGTTCTGTCCACCTACATTAAACTTAACGATACCTTCGCAATTTCCTACGCTCATGCAATACAAGCCTTCGGCATGAGACTCGGGGTAGAGGGTATCAACTTGAGGGATGTTGGCCAGGTCTTGCGAAACATCAAATCTAATCGCATTATTAAATTTACCGTTTTCTCCGTCATAGACAGTGATTACCTGTTGCCCCAATGTTTCTCGTTCATCTGATCCGCCCTTAATCGCTGAGCACACGCTGGGTTTGGGACATGAGTAGCTGACCCGATAAAAATCTCCAGGAATTTTCTGTGTGTCAGCCTGAGCGCCGATTGGAAGAAAAGCAAGCAGAAGGGTCGAGAGTGTTAGTAGCGAAAGTTTTTTCATGCCCGCTACTTTACACCGCGTGGTTAGGCATGTCGTATTGTCAGGATCAATTCATAAGGACTGAGTTACCAGTTGTACTTTCTGTTTCTTGGAATTTATAACTAAACAGCGCTATCACTTCACATCCGCAAATACGAAGCTCCATTGAAATCCAACACTGCGCCACTGGCCCACTCGCTATCTGGTGAGGCGAGGAAGTAAACGGCCTTTGCTAATTCTTCGGGACGGGCGACGCGGTTGAATGGACTTTGTGCGCGAATGCCATCACCTTCGGGGCCATCGAGTAGGTGTTCTGCCATTTCTGTTTCAACAAAACCTGGTGCAAGAGTTGTAACGGCAATGTGCATGGGGGCTAGTGCTTTTGCTATTGATTGACCGAAGGCAACGATTGCTGCTTTTGATGCACCGTAGGCGGGACTGAGGGGTTCACCGCGGAAGGCTCCACGTGATCCGATGTTGACGATGCGAGATGTTCCATTTTTTGGCATGTGTTGGAGAGCGCACCACGTTACATTCGCAGCTCCGATTAAATTAATTCCAATTGTGTCTGACCAAGCCTTTTGCCACTCTTCATAGGTTGTACCTTCAATGGGATGATCGAAGAAGACTCCGGCGTTATTTATTAAGACATCGATTTTGCCAAATTGTTGGGCGACGTGATCCACCATGGTTTTGATTGCTGCGGGGTCGCGTAGGTCGGCTTGCGAAATAATGTGTCCGCTACCTTCGAGTGAATCAGCGACGGCCTGAGCATCTTGTGTGGATGAAACGTAATGCACGGCGATACGGTCACCGGCTGCTGCGAAATGGCGGGCGATTGCAGCTCCGATACCTCGGGAGCCGCCAGTTATCAGTACGGTGCGATTAGCCACGGGGATACTTTATGGCGTGAAGCGGAATTGTGGTGAGGTTTAAAGAATTGTGATGCTTAGCGTGTAAGTCTTTGAGAAATTCGCAGAATCTTTAACCGTAAGCGTGTAATTCTTTGCCGTTGCTGCAGTGGTGGCGGTGGAGGCGGAAATCAGCCCAGTTACTGGGTCCATGGTTATTCCTGTTGGCAGTTTTGAAATGGTATATGTATAAGGCGGGTATCCACCGGTCACACTCTGAGCCACCGTGCTTGTTGCCGCCACTCCATGAGTGAAACTAATCGAGGAGGAAGAAAGCGAAGTAGAGAGAGCGGCTTTAACGTTGATGGTGAAAGCTAGGCCTGTTACAGAGCCGCCTCCTGCCGCAGTGACAGTTATTGTCTCGCTAAGCGGAGTTACAAGGGCCGCTGTTGGTGTTCCACCGATCGCTCCAGTAGTTGTACTGAAAGTAAGTCCATTTGTCAGCGTTGGAGAAATTGAATAGGTATATGCGCCGGTGCCGCCTGTTGCCGTAACAGGCGTTGCGTTGGCCTTAGTGCCAGCTAGCAAGTTCACGGTTGCAGTTGCGACAGTAGCCGAAAGTGGAGGCAATGGAGCGGCAGCTGAGTAACAGCCACTTAATACGGGATCCCAATTCTGTTGAATGAGGTAATTCGCACTACCAATTGTTACGTTAGCTTCGCCGGCACCACTTGGTGTGGTTGTGCCGAAAACCCATGCGCACTTATCTGCGTTTTCATTTCCTGCACTATCAAACCAGGCGTTAAGTTGTGGATCAGAGACAGCTTCAACGAGTTCATGTGCGGTGACGCTGGCCATTGCATCGGCTGGTCCGTTGCCATTTGGTGATGAAGTTTGTGCCGCGCATCCAGTCATGTACTTATTTGGATTGCCGACAAAAGAGTACTGAACTACAGGGGCAGTGCCTGTTGTTGGTGTGAAATAACCGTGATAACCACAGAAGCTGGTACCGAAACCAGAAACAGTGACTGATGGATCAGTAAAGACAAAGTAGAGGCCAGCAGGATCTGCTGCGAAAGTGCCTGCTCTAATGACGTTGTCAACAATCATTTGTGTTGACGGTGCAGCGACAGTTAGTGATTTATTGGTCGCGATAGCTGCGGTTGTTGGCGCAGAGAGAGTGATGGATTTTGCGACCGAGTTAACTGCGGTAATGACAGTGGAGGCGGCAATACCGGTTCCAGAAACTGCTCGTCCGACAGTCAGACCTGTTGTTGAGGTCAGAGTGATCGATGTTGCAGCTTTTAGGGTTGAACCACTGGTGGTAAAGCGTGATGAAGCGCCTTCCAATGAAGTTCCATAGGTACTTGAATCAACAAATGTGCAGTTACTTGGACCCGTAGGGTAATTAACAACGTTCGTAACGTAGTTTGGGGTTGTTCCAGAGAGTGAATAATATCGAGTGTTTGTTGAGTACCAAGGTGAAGTACCAATTGCACGCAACATCGGATTTAGAACCGCTGCATCACCCGTTGGAGTTGGGGCGCACGCGCTTCCATGAGCGGCGCTAGATCCATACCAAATTGTGTAAATATTTACTGAAGTCAAAACTGGGTTTGGACTGCGATAAGTGATTGTCCCAGCAATCGGGGCGTGTGAAGTGACAGCGCGGTTGCGTACCGGCATCTTTTCAATTCCACTTGTTGGGCGATTAGTTACGCCATTTTCATACTGAAATTCTCTTACGTTATTTGAAGCTGAAGCTGACTGATATGAATGGTCAAGGGTCGCAACTTCGGCACCGACTGGAATTGGTTCAGAGGAACCTGAGTCTGCGCGAGAGATTGTTGTGTAAGAGGTCAGGGAAAGAGCAGCGACTGTGAGCGCGCTCAAAATTCTCTTCTGTTGCTTGTTCAATTCATCTCCTGGGGTCGGATAGCTCAACTCTTGGGCCTAAGAGTAAGTTAGTTTGGCTCGTGATTCAATTTAACTGGTGAGTTGAACCCTATGAATTGGCTGAGCGTTTTAATCTATCTCGAATTGCCGCTGCCAAGCCATCTCCACCAGGCTGGAGAACGACAACGACTTCTAGACCTTGGGTATCGGCACTTCGAAGGGCGGCGTAGAGATCGCGGGCATAGCCTTCGATGGTTCGCGGGGATGCCAAACGAATGACGCCATCTGGGGTTGGGATTTGGTCGGGGGCAATGAGGCCATCGCCAGCTTCGGCGATTGCATCCAAAATAACTTTTGCTTTGGGTGAGTAATGCGAATCTAGGGATCCTGAAACTCGAATATCTGAACTCTCTTGCATCAAAGTAATGAGCCCAGTGGATTCTTCAATCATCTCTGCGGTGACTGCGCCGGGGCGAAGAATAAATGGAGTTTCTTTTGTGCAATCAACAATGGTGGATTCAACACCGACAAGTGAGGGACCACCATCGAGGATGAGATCGCCGGCTTGCAAGTAATCACCTAATTCATCATCAACGGCTGGAGCGTTTGTTGGTGAGACGGCGCCGAAACGATTTGCTGAAGGAGCAGCAATTCCCTTGCCGCCAAGTTTAATGAATTCTTGAATCAGGCCGAGTGCGATGTTGTGGGCAGGGACGCGAAGACCTACGGTGTTTTGTCCGCCGGTAACAAAATCCTTAGCGCGCTCCCCTCGATTAACAACAAGGGTTAATGGGCCTGGCCAGAAATCGCGGGCCAGGGTGATTGCGTATTGCGGAACGTCATCTGCCCAGTCATTGATTCCATCGATGGATGCGATGTGAACGATAAGAGGGTGATCGTTGGGACGGCCTTTGACCTCATAGATTCTTGCGACGGCATCTGGGTTTTCTGCATCTGCGCCAAGGCCATAAACGGTCTCGGTGGGAAAGGCGACGAGTGAGCCATTTTTTAGCGCAGCGGCAGCGGTTTGTACTGTGGCCGTACTGCACGTGGATAGAAAGCTCATAGGCATATTCTCCCATTACTTTCAGAAAGAAGTCTCAGTTAATTGTGAGGTAAAAGGCCTGGATTTAATGAGAAGATTTGCTCATGAAAATTAAGCGTATCTCAGCCATTGTCCTTTCCGCTGCCCTTCTAACGGGTATCGGCCTTACTTCTTCCCAGTCTGCTCAGGCAGCAGCTGAGCGTTACATCAGCGTCAGCGCCACTGGTTCGGTAAAGGTCTCCCCAGATACGGTTCGCATCAATGCGACGATTACTTTTGTCGGCACAACAAGTGCGACGGCTCAATCGGCTGTAGCGACATCTGCGAGCGCAGTACGTGATGCACTGAAATCAAATGGCGTTGTTGCGCAATACATCAAGTCGCGGACTGTGACGATCTATCCTGAATACAACTACACACCTGATAAGGGTTCTGTGCTTGTTGGATATCGCGCATCTCAATCTTTTGAAATTATCGTACGTAATGCTGCGAATGCGGGGACTGTTGTTGATGCAATCGTTGCTGCTGGTGGAGATAAGTTGAATCTTGAAGGAGTAACTCCTTTTGTCTTTGACAATACTGCTGCAACTGATGCTGCGCGTACCGATGCGGTAACTCGCGCAATTGCAAAGGCTAAACACTATGCAAAACTTCTTGGAGTAAAGCTTGCTTCTGTCACATCACTTGATGAGACAACCGCTCCTTCTCCTTACCCAATCATGATGGCCACCGCTAAGTTGGATTCAGGTGCTACCCAAATTGACCTGGGCCAGCAGGATGTATCGGTCTCAGTTGCCGTTAAATGGGCAATTAAATAAGCCTTTAAAAAGGTTTGGTAAGGCCAAATAAGCTAAATATCCAATAATCCAGTTTTGCCCCTAGCGCCCTAGCCGATACTCTTTACCTCTTGTCTGCGGTCCCCATCGTCTAGAGGCCTAGGACATCGCCCTTTCACGGCGGTAACACGGGTTCGAACCCCGTTGGGGGCACTAGGTAAGAGGGCTGTAAGAAGCAATTCTTGTAGATCCTTCTTATTCGAAAATGCGTCAAAGGATGTTTGTTGCCACGCAAGTGGGGATGAACAAACTAGATTCAATCTAAAATCCTTTGGCACATGGAAAGGCCCA
>CAIVOW010000116.1 GCA_903907665.1 uncultured Actinomycetes bacterium
GACCTTAATTCCCCAAAGTTAGACGATTGCTCGGCTCATTTTACGCTTCTCCTTGCTCGTTTTCTTTCGGATGTCTTGTGCGGTTTTCCAGCTAGGAAGTCTACGGGGTCTATCGACTCCGAAAGAAAGGTTTCAAGTGTATCGATCAGATTGAGAGCTCTCATGATATTGATGAGAGAGAAGAAAGAGATCTTCCCGGTCTGCTCGAAGACCTTGAGAGAAGAAAGAGATACTCCTGACCTCCTCGCCAGATCGGCCTGCGTTTGTTGCGGCCCGGTTGAACTAGGAAATCCCTTGCTGGTATAATTTTACCTATTAGCAAGGAGGATTTATGAGTCAGAAGGCAAGGAAGCATCTTCAAGGTACTGACAAGATTAAACTGTTAAAAAAGCATTTTGTTGAGAAAAAGCCAATTTCTGAAGTCTGTGAGTCCGCGGATATTCCGCCCGGCAGCTTTTATCTTTGGCAGCGGGAGCTGTTTGAACGAGGCGCAGCTGTGTTCGATATGGGACGACGTGGTAAGAAGAAGGCAGATGCCTCTGAGCGCACCATAGCAGCCCTAGAAGCGAAGCTAGCCCTGAAGAATGAGGTTATAGCGGAGCTGATGCAGGAGGCGCTAAAACTAAAAAAGGCCAATGGGGAGATCTAAAGGCCCGGTGGATCCCCCTCGATACCCGCGATGAAATCGTCGATTACATTCGTTATTGGGCAACAAGAACAGAGCTTAAGCTGACGTTACTCATTGCGTGGGTTGGTATTTTTAACAGCAAATTTTATCGTTGGTTGGAGCATTACGGTAGGGTGAACGCTCATAATGGCTGGATTCCTCGCGATCACTGGCTTGAGGATTGGGAAAAGCAAGCAATTATTAAATTTCACTACGAGCATCCGCTCGATGGATATCGCCGTCTCACGTTTATGATGCTTGATCAAAACGTCGTTGCTGTTAGCCCCATGAGTGTATATCGGGTGCTGAAAGCGGCAGGTCTTATAGGAAACAAGACGTCGAAGCCGTCCAAGAAGGGGACTGGGTTTGTGCAACCTTTGGCCGCTCACGATCATTGGCATATCGACGTCTCGTACATCAATATTGCCGGCACGTTTTACTATTTGTGCTCGGTCCTTGATGGCTACAGCCGCTACATTGTCCACTGGGAGATTAGAGAATCGATGAAAGAGTCTGAAATTGAACTAATTTTGCAACGGGCGCAGGAAAAGTTTCCACTCGCCTCGCCGCGAATCATATCGGATAACGGTCCGCAGTTTATCGCAAAGGATTTCAAGGAGTTCATTCGTGTATGCGGAATGACGCACGTTCGAACGTCGCCTTACTATCCACAAAGCAACGGCAAGATCGAACGCTGGCACCGTGAATACAAGGAAACGGTGATCAGGCCGAGTCAGCCTCGCAGTCTAGAAGAAGCGAGGGACATGACCGGCGAATGGATTACCTACTACAACGACGTGAGACTGCACAGTGCGTTGAGTTACATCGCACCAATCGATCAACTTGAAGGACGAGCTGCGGCGATCTTCGAAGCGCGTGATGCAAAACTCGAAGCCGCAAGAGCGCAGCGAAGCATCAATCGCCAACAGGTCAGTGATCAACCGCGTGAGGAAAAAGATGCCGCA
>CAIVOW010000117.1 GCA_903907665.1 uncultured Actinomycetes bacterium
ATTCCAGTTTCGATATTGTCTCAAAAATAGATCAGATGGAAGTGGACAACGCTTTCAATCAAGCAGACCGTGAAATCGCTACCCGTTTTGATTTCAAAAATACAGGAAGAAAGATGGGTTGGTTTCTTAGTGATTTGGATAGCCCTGATCGCTCTTGCCACCGATTTAGTGAAATCAGGAAGTTCGAGTAACAATCGCGTCGCACAAGCTGATTAGTGCATCTTTGGCTGGGCAATCTTTCAAATCTTTGATTAATTCTTTTGCTTCATCCGCGTATTGAATCAACATTTTACGAGATAGATTCATTGCATGATGATTTCTTAATTGTTTTAAAGTAGATGCGACGACTTCTTCGTCATGAATAGGTGATGAAAGTACTGTTTTTAAAGCAAGATCTGCTGGATCACTTGATTCCAATATATGCATAGTGACCATAGTCGGAACACCCTCACGTAAATCAGTGCCAGGAGTTTTTCCAGATTCATCAGTCTCGCTAGCTATATCGATTATGTCATCTGCAAGCTGAAAGAGAACTCCAATCTTTTCTCCATAGTGGGTCAAGGTCTCAATATCATGGGCAGATGCACCAGCGAAAATTGCACCATATCTTGCACTCGTTGCGATAAGAGAGCCCGTCTTATCAGCGATAACTTGTATGTAATGCTCAAGAAGAGGAAGGCCCTTCGTGGACCCCTGCGTCTCCATAATCTGGCCAATCACAAGGCGTTCAAAGGTTTGAGCATGAATCCGCACTGCTTCAGGACCTAAGTCTGCGAGTAACGCCGAAGTTTTAGCAAAAAGATAATCGCCAGTAAGGATGGCAACAGTATTTCCCCATCGATTATTTGCGCTTTCAACCCCGCGCCGAAGTGGAGCTTCATCCATAACATCATCATGATAAAGAGTTGCGAGATGTGTGAGCTCGCATACAACTGCGGCTTTAATAACATCGTCATTTTTAAGATTACCAAACTGTGCACTCAGTAGTGTTAAAAGTGGTCGCAAGCGTTTGCCACCAGCTTCAACTAGATGGCGAGATGTTTCTATAACAAGTGGATATTTACCCACAATATGCGAGCGGAGTAAATCTTCCACACGTGCCATATCGGCAACGAGTTCTTGTTCAAGCCCTGGATTTAAGTTTGGAATCCCGAGAGACATTAGCGGATGAATGTTGCGAAGGTTTGCGCTGTATTAAGCAGCAGCGAAGGGGCAACGCCTAAGACGATTGTGACAATAGCGCAAATAGCGATTGCCGTACGCGTCATGATCGATGGAATGACAACACTCACTGAGCTATTTTTTGGATCTGAGAAGAACAACATAACCACAACGCGGAGGTAGAAGAAGGCTGTTATTGCAGAAGTTAGTACACCAACTACTACAACCACAGTATTCCCAGTCTCATATGCTCCAGTGAAGAGTGAGAACTTTGCAATGAATCCGCTTGTAAGAGGAATTCCTGCAAAACTTAGAAGGAAAAGTGTAAATACTGATGCGGCCAACGGAGATTTCTTTCCGAGGCCCACCCATCGATTCAAATCTGAAACTTCACCACTTGAGTCACGAACAAGGGTAATCACTCCAAAAGCACCAAGTGTGGTGAATCCATAGGTTGCTAGATAAAAGAGCGCGCCCTTTAAACCATCGCCATTTAGTGCAAGTACAGCTGCGAGCAAGAAACCTGCGTGAGCGATAGATGAAAAAGCTAACATGCGCTTTACGTCTCGCTGAGCAATCGCAGCTACTCCACCTACAACCATCGTAAGAATTGCAATTGTAAGAATAATTGGCTTCCATTGCCATTGTGCCGGACCAAACCCGACATAAAAAATTCGAAGTGTCGCACCCATTGCAGCAATTTTTGTACATGCCGCCATAAAGCCGGTGATGGGAGTTGGGGCACCTTGGTAAACATCTGGAGTCCAAGAATGAAACGGAACAGCGCCAATCTTAAAAAGAAGTCCAAAAGATAGAAAGGCGATACCAATAAGCAGAAATACATCATTTGAGGTATTGGTTGATATAGCAGTCGCGATTCCGTCCAAAGTTATTGATCCTGAATATCCATATAGAAAT
>CAIVOW010000118.1 GCA_903907665.1 uncultured Actinomycetes bacterium
AGAAGTGGCAAGTGCAATTTGTTTCTTGGCCAGCCCGCTTCAAGGTTCAACAACTGCATCAGCGATTACTGTAGATGGTGGAATGCAAGGACTTCGAATTCCTAAGTAGTTGAGTATTTCTCGAAATTTCCCTAAATATTTTTGGAAGTTGAGCGTGATCACGCTCAAAAGAAACCGATAACTACTACTCGGTATTCGTATCTTTCACCCCTAAACAGTCCTACCATTTTTCCAACACCAATGCGGGTGCAGATGGCACCTCATTTGAATGGAAAGGTGCTAATCAATGAACAAGGCAAATCCAATTCCCCTTGGCTTACTTGGTTATGGCATGTCGACAGTTCTACTTAGTTTCTCAATCGCTGGAAAATATCCAACCGGCGGAATGGTCTTCGCAATGGCGATCTTCTTCGGTGGAATTGCCCAAGCAATTGTCTGCGTGATGCTCTACTCAAAAGGTGACACTTTTGGTACTACAGCATTTGGCGGTTATGCATTTCTCTGGCTCTCATTCGGATTTATGAATGTTGGAGCTTCACATGGATGGTGGACTCTTGGCGGAAAAGATGTTGGCTACTACCTTCTACTTTGGGCCGTATTCACAATTGGCCTGGCTGTTGCATCAACAGTAGCTCCAAAAGTACTTACAATAATTTTGATGCTGACTGTCGTACTTCTCGGCTCACTAGGTATAGGTTCGATAAATGGAAATGCCTCCCTATCTAAGTTTGGCGGATATGAAGGCGTACTTACAGGCGCACTTGCTATCTATCTAGCATTTGCTTTCTTAATTAATGAAACTCACGGAAACAGCAAATTACCAGTAGGTTCGCCGTTCCGCTCTTAGTACTAAGCAATAAGTAGGAATGCTATTTGCCCCGTCTGGAAATAACTCAGGCGGGGCAAATCCAGCCAATTTTCCATTGCGAATCAACAATCAGGAACGTAGGATATCAAAATGAACTTAATCGAATTCAAGCCAACTGCCGAGCAGTTAAATTACACTTTTGGTGGCGCGGCACCAGTAATGAAAATTAAACCTGGAACTGCACTTAAGTTGTGGTCTGAGGATGCCTTTAACAATACGATAAATAAAATTACCGACCTTTCAAGTGAAAAAGTTGACCTGCGTTACGTCAACCCCCAAACCGGGCCCTTTTATGTCGAAGGCGCCGAACCAGGTGATGCACTAGCAATTCATATAGTCGATATGAAACCCGCTCGCGGACATGGCGCCTCAAGCACTATTCCATTTTTTGGTGGCTTAACTTCTACCGACAGAACGGCAACACTTCAAGATCCGCTTCCAGATACAACTTGGATATACGAAGTTAATACGACTAAAAATACTGTCGGATTTCAATCTCGATTCGGTGATTTTTCAGTGGAATTACCAATCGAATGTATGTTCGGAACAATTGGTGTCGCGCCGGCTGGTGGTGAAGTTAGATCTGCACTTGTCCCAGAACGATTCGGTGGGAATATGGATTCACCAGAAGTTCGCAAAGGTGCAACTGTTTACTTAGGCGTGAATGTTGAAGGCGCACTCTTCTCAATTGGCGATGGACATTACCGGCAAGGTGAAGGCGAAGCTTGTGGCACTGCAGTTGAAGGTGCAATGGATTCGATTATCATTGTTGATTTAATTAAGGGCGCAGCACCTGCTTGGCCACGGATTGAAAACGATGAGTTCTATATGGCGGTTGGTTCATCACGTCCAATGGAAGATTCTTGGCGCATCGGCCAAGTTGAATTGGTTCGCTGGTTTCAGGAGCTTTACAAGTTACATCAAATGGATTCATATCAACTACTTTC
>CAIVOW010000119.1 GCA_903907665.1 uncultured Actinomycetes bacterium
CGCTGGCCACCAGATAAGACTTGAATTGGTTCTTCGAAAAGTCTTTCCGGCAGACCCAAGTTTGTGGCAATTGATTCGGCTTCGGCGGAAGCGCCATAACCGCCTGCGGCATTAAATTCACTGTCCACTCTTGAATAGCGATCGAGAGCAAGTTCTAATTCTTCGGGAGTTGCAGTTGCCATCGCCTCTTCAGCTTTGCGCATGCGGATCATGATTTGGTCTAGGCCGCGCGCGGATAAAATTCGATTTATAACCGTCTCTTCTTGATCGCCAGTTCGTGGATCCTGGGGGAGGTAGCCGATAGTTCCAGTTCTAGTTATTTGCCCACCAGCAGGCAGAGTTTCACCGGCTAAGCATTTAGCAAGAGTTGATTTTCCAGCACCGTTTCGGCCGACGAATCCAATGCGATCCCCACTATTGATACGTAGGGCAACATCTTTTACTAAGAGTTTTGCGCCAGCTCGGAGTTCAACGCTTTGAGTGGCAATCACTGAGCGATGGTCTCACAGTTATGCCGATGCACCCAATCAGTGTGAATCAATCCGGTATTAATCGATCTTGAAGCCTTCTTTAATGGCTCCAAGTTCTATTCCAGCAGCGACGTGATCGGTATTTTCGCCTCGGGCCAATTGAGCAGCATGAGCTTTATCGTGCCAACGTTCTTCGATTTTTCCGTATCTCCAGATAAGAATTGCAAGAGTCCAAACAACCACAAAGGCGGCTACGATGATAAATCCAGCCGAATTCAAATTAAAACTATTTGTGTAATTCCAGAATCCGCCGGTCAAATTTAACTGCGTTGAAAGTACCTGAAGTAATTCAAGTCCACCAACAAAAAGCGCAACCGCAACGGAAAGCCCGGTGATCACAATGTTGTAATAGACCTTGCGAACTGGCTTTGAAAAAGCCCAACCGTAGGCAAAGTTCATGAAGGAACCATCAATGGTGTCCAGCAGAGCCATGCCACCGGCGAAGAAAAGGGGGAGGGAGAGAATTGCCCACCACGGTAGACCAGCAATTACTGAGGAGCCTGCCAAAACAAGTAGGCCGATCTCAGTTGCGGTATCAAAGCCCAGACCGAAGAGAATTCCAAGGGGATACATCTTCCAGCTGGCATCGATTTGCCGCGCGATTGGCCCGAAGAATCGCATGAGCAAGCCGCGCGAATTCAAATGTTTTTCGAGTTCCTCCTCGTTATATGTGCCTTTGCGCATCTGGCGAAAGACAGTAACGATCGAAATCAAAACAACCAGGTTTAGTAGCGCAATCAGCATTAAGAAAGTTCCGCTTACAGATGTGCCGATAAGGCCGGTGTAGTGATGCAGCGTTGATTTGTCATTACGCAATTGGGAACCCAAGGCTTTAATTCCAAAATTTAGCAAGAGCGCTAAAACGGCTACTACAGATGAGTGACCGAGGGAAAAGAAAAAGCCAACAGCCAACGGTCGCTTGCCTTCCGACATCAATTTTCTTGTTGTGTTATCGATTGCACTTATGTGGTCGGCATCGAAGGCGTGACGCATGCCAAGCGTGTAGGCCAAGGCTGCAGTACCCCAACCGAAGAGTGATCCATCGCTAAGTTTGTAATGTCCAGTTGTCGCTAGGTACATCAAAATCGCACCCGAAATATGTAAGAAGGCGATGAAGCCAAACATCGCAGCCATCCGGCGCCATTCATCGCGCGTCAGCCGATCCCTAATGGGAATTCTTGGCGGGCTGGCTGTGACCTGATTCAAGGCGCTCCTGGGGTGAAGGGATTAATTGCGAATCATTCGCAAGAGGAAAAATACCCTAATCCTGCTGACCTCGCTACTTGAAATTCGGGCTAGCCAAATTTAACTATTGAAATTACTCCCACAATTAAGCAGTAAAAAGCGAATGGATAGAGCGTCCTTGTCTTGAACCATTTGACTAAGAATTTAATACTAACGAAGGTTGCAAAAAAGGAGACTAGCGAGCCGGCCAGAATTGGTCCTAGATCTTGCGAACTGTTTAGCAAGTGTGGCAATTTTACCAAAGCAGCTGCCGCGATAATTGGGAGCGAGAGTAAGAAAGCAAAGTCTGAGGCAACTCGATGGTTAAGACCGCGAAGTAAACCTGCACTTGTTGTGATACCGAATCTACTTATGCCAGCAAATAA
>CAIVOW010000120.1 GCA_903907665.1 uncultured Actinomycetes bacterium
AAGTCTCTTGGTTCAGCAAATCCAATCAATATGGTTCATGCAACTGCACAGGCTTTGAAGGATCTAGAAGATCCAGCATCGATTGCTGCACGTCGCGGAAAATCTCTAGAAGATGTCGCACCTGCAGCTCTTGTACGTGCTATCGCATCGGTAGGTGCATAATGCCTCGTTTAAAAGTTACACAACTACGTTCCAAAGTCGGCGGTCGTCCAGAACACCGCGAGACTTTGCGATCACTTGGTTTAAAGCGCATCGGTGACGTTGTGGTGAAAGAAGATCGTCCAGAAATTCGTGGAATGGTCGTCGCTGTTCGCCATCTTGTAAAGGTTGAGGAGGTCGAATAAGAATGGTTCTCAAGGTACATCACCTTCGTCCAGCTCCTGGAGCGAAGAAGACAAAGACTCGTAAGGGTCGCGGTGAAGCATCAAAGGGTAAGACTGCTGGTCGTGGCGGCAAGGGAACACGTGCTCGTAACGTAGTTCGTGCCGGCTTCGAAGGCGGACAGCTCCCATTGGTTATGCGCCTTCCAAAGCTTCGTGGTTTCAAAAACCCAGAGCGCGTGGAATATCAGCCTGTGAACGTTTCAACAATTAATGCTCTCTACCCAAAGGGTGGGGAAGTAACGGTTGAAGATCTCATTGCCAAGGGTGCAGTACGCGATGGATATCCAGTGAAAGTGCTTGGAAATGGCGAAATTTCCGTCAAGGTAAATCTCTCTGTTCACGCATTTTCTGCATCAGCATCTGAGAAGATTGCTGCCGCTGGTGGAACTGTTACTGCGGTAAAGAAGTAGAAAACGTTCGTTTAACTTAAAAATAATTAATATCGAAACGGAAGCTTAGGAGCAAAAGTAAATGCTGTCAGCATTTGGTAAGGCCTTTAAGACACCTGATCTGCGCAAGAAGATTTTCTTTACGCTCGCGATCATGGGTCTCTTCCGTTTCGGTTCAATTATTCCAACGCCTGGTGTTTCATATACAAATATCCAGACATGTTTGAAGAATGCCAACAGTGGCGGCCTCTTCGGCTTAATCAATCTTTTCTCAGGTGGAGCGCTTCTACAGCTCTCTGTTTTTGCTCTCGGCATCATGCCTTACATCACCAGCTCAATCATTATCCAGCTTCTGACTGTCGTTATTCCGCGCTTTGAAGCGTTGAAGAAGGAAGGACAATCAGGTCAAGCAAAACTGACTCAATACACTCGTTACCTAACAATTGGTCTCGGAATATTGCAGTCAACTGGCCTAGTAGCTGTTGCTCGTACACCAGGTCGTTTATTTAGTGGTTGTTCACTACCTATTATCCCTGACACTTCGTGGGCACGAATCGCAACAATGGTTTGTGTAATGACTGCTGGAACATCTGTAATTATGTGGCTCGGTGAATTGATCACTGATCGCGGCATCGGTAACGGAATGTCAATCTTGATTTTTACTTCGATTGCAGCTCGTTTCCCAAGCCAACTTTGGTCAATCAAACTTCAAAAAGGTCTCTTCCCATTCCTTGTTGTGATGTTGATGGGCGTTGCGGTTGTTGCCGCCGTTGTCTTCGTAGAACAAGCCCAGAGACGTATTCCTGTGCAGTATGCAAAACGCCAAGTTGGTCGACAATCGTATGGCGGAACTAGCACTTATATTCCTATCAAGGTGAACCAAGCCGGCGTTATTCCAATCATTTTCGCATCCTCGCTGCTTTATATCCCATCGTTGATTGTTAATTTCTCAGGTAGCCAAGCTAGCTGGGCTGTTTGGGTTCAACGTAACTTGGTAAAGGGTGATCACCCTATTTATATTATTCTTTACGCATCACTCATTGTCTTCTTCACTTATTTCTATGTAGCAATTACCTTCAACCCTGATGAAGTTGCTGAAAATATGAAGACATATGGAGGATTTATTCCAGGAATTCGTTCTGGACGTCCAACAAGTGAGTACCTCCAGTATGTTTTGTCACGCATTACTGCGCCAGGTTCTGCTTATCTTGCATTCGTTGCGATTATTCCAATCATCGCCTTAATCATGGTTAACGCCTCTCAGAATTTCCCATTCGGCGGAACAGCTATTCTTATTGTTGTTGGTGTCGGTTTGGATACGTCCAAGCAGATTGAAAGCCAACTTCAACAGCGTTCCTATGAGGGATTCCTCCGCTAATGCGTTTGATCCTGGTAGGACCACCAGGAGCTGGTAAGGGAACTCAAGCTGTTCATCTTGCAGCTCACTATGCCATTCCACATATTTCGACTGGCGATATCTTTCGCGCCAACATTAAAGGTGGAACTGAGCTAGGAAAACTTGCGCAGTCATACACCGATAAGGGCGAGCTAGTGCCAGACGCTGTTACAAATGACATGGTGAAAGATCGCCTTAATCAAGATGATGTTACAAATGGTTTCCTATTAGATGGGTACCCACGAAACACTTTCCAAGCAGAAGTACTTCGAGCAATTTTGGCTGAGCAGAAGCGTCCACTTGACGCTGTTCTAGAGCTTTCTTTAGATGATTCAGAAATTGTTACTCGTCTCTCTGGGCGTCGCACCTGCAGAGATTGCCAGTCAAGTTTTCATATCTTGTTTGAGAAGCCACTTGTCGATGGCAAATGTGATAAATGTGGAGGCGAGCTTTACCAACGCACAGATGATGGTGTTGACGTTATTCAAAATCGTCTCTCTGTTTATTCAGAACAGACCAAACCTATCATTAATTTTTATCGCGGAGAAGGTTTACTTATCTCCATTGCGGCAGAGGGTGAAGTATCTGAAATAACGCATCGAGCAATCGGTGCTTTAAGCGCAGCTGTTTCCTAGGTAGGCAGGTGACAACGTGGCAATTCAAATAAAGACTCTGGAACAGCTACAGAAGATGCGTCTAGCTGGCCTTGTAGTAGCCAAAGCTCTACAGGCGATGAAAGAAGCCATAGCGCCAGGTGTATCCACACTTGATTTAGATGGAATTGCAGTAAAAATCCTTAAGGAAAATAACGCCACTCCATCGTTTTTAAATTATCACGGTTATCCAAATGTTATTTGCGCCTCAGTTAATCATGAAGTTGTTCATGGCATTCCAAATGCAAGAAAGTTTGTTGAAGGCGATGT
>CAIVOW010000121.1 GCA_903907665.1 uncultured Actinomycetes bacterium
GGCTACCGCTTCGCCGATGAGTTCCACCCAGAACTTAATTTTGACCGCCCATACCTTCTTGCAATGGCTAATTCAGGCCCAGGAACTAATGGCTCACAATTCTTCATCACCACAGTCGAAACATCTTGGCTCAACCGCAAGCACACAATCTTTGGTGAGGTTAAAGATGCCGCTTCACAAAAAGTTGTCGATGCAATCGGTACTACAAAGACTGGTGCTGGCGATCGTCCAGTGCAAGCGATAAAAATTAATTCAGTATCTATTACTGAGTAATTATGAAGCAGAAGAATTCGCTCACCACATATCTCATTGTGGTGATTAGCGGTTTCTATTTTACAGCTCAGTACTACCCTAATATTTTACGTTTAGGAATTACTCTTCAAGAAGAGCTATACCTTATTAAAAATGCTTACTTTCCTGACGGTAGTATGCACGGTGTAGTTCAAGGTGAATATTGGCGCTTTATTACCGTTGCTCTTACACACGGTTCAATCACCCACCTACTTTTCAATATGTTGGCATTTTGGCAGCTTGGAAATATTATTGAAAAGATTTACGGAAAGACCACATACAGCGTAATTCTTTTAGGTTCACTTTTAATGGGTTCATTAGCGTCATATATTTTTAATCCCTCAAACGTCCCAGCAGTAGGAGCATCAGGGATGATTTTCGGACTTTTTGCATCATTACTTGTTACTAATCGTAAAAATACAGTCGACTATAAAAATGTTATTGGTGTTATTGTCGTCAACTTATTGATTACTTTCTTGGTACCAAATATTGACTGGCACGCGCATGTGGGCGGGTTAATCGGCGGAGCACTTACAACCTTAATTGTTAGAGGTTTTAACCGTCCGCAACAACGCTTGCGCAACATCTAATACTTCTACATCTGCCGATCTCCCGCTGACACCATCTCCGATCATTACTCGGCAGAATGGGCAACCCACGGCGATTTCTTGAGCCCCAGTAGCTATAGCCTCATCAACGCGATTCATATTTATACGTGAACCAAGTTTCTCCTCTTGCCACATCCGTCCACCGCCAGCACCACAACAAAATGAACGCTCTTGGTTTCTCGGCATTTCAGTAATGGTGACCCCGGTAGATTCAAGAAGCTCTCGGGGCGGTTGATAAATTTGATTGTGCCGACCAAGGTAACAAGGGTCGTGATAAGTAATTGGTTTTGGATTGACAGGCGGGACCGGGATTAACTTCTTTGTCTTTACTAACTCATTTAAAAGTTGTGTGTGGTGGAGAGGTTCTAATTCAAAACCTTGTTGGCCGTAATCTCGCCCAATTGTCGTAAAGCAATGCGGGCAAGTGACTACAACCTTTTTTACACCGCGCGAGCCAAAGACCTCTTTAAACGTCTCAATATTTTCTCGAGCAAGAATCTGATAAAGAAATTCATTTCCGGCTCGTCTGGCCGGGTCACCTGTACAGGTTTCGCGTTTACCTAAAACGCCAAATGAAACTCCAGCCATATGCATTAGTTCTGCAACAGCCTTTGTTGTCTTTTTTGCTCTCTCTTCATACGCGCCTGCGCAACCAACCCAAAATAAATACTCAATTTCATCTGGAATTTGACCCTCAATGACACGAACAGGGAAATCACATTCTGCAATCCATGCATCTCTGTCATTGCGGTTAGCGCCCCAAGGATTACCAGATTTCTCAAGGTTGCGAAAAGTCGCACCCAATTCAGTAGGAAATTCTGATTCAACAAGCACTTGGTAGCGACGCATATTCATAATGTGATCTACGTGTTCGATATCTACTGGGCACTCTTGTACGCAAGCACCACATGAAGTACATGACCACAAAACTTCCGAAGAGATTACCGAACTTATTGGCGCATCATTGGGAACTTTTGTAAGTGCGTGATCGCGCATCGCCATAATTAAAAGTTTCGGAGATAACGGCTTATCTGTGTGCCACGTTGGACATTGTGATTGGCATCGCCCACATTCGGTGCAGCTGGCCATATCCAGCAAACCCTTCCAAGAAATATCTGCTGCCTTACCAATACCAAATACATCATCTTCCGAGGGATCTTCAAAATTAATTGGTTTGCCGTGCGACAACATTTCTGGAACTGCCCCAAGAGAAGGTCGCTTATCTGGATTTCTTTGGTAAAAAATATTGAACGGTGCCAAGAATCTATGCCAAGCCACACCCATTGTGAGATTAAGAGCAATCACAATGAACCATGCCATCGATACCCATATTTTTATAGCGGCGGTCCAACGTATAACCAAAGGATCGTGACTAAATTGCAGAATAAATACACATGCGACTACTGCCAAAATAGTAATTTCTACATACAAACCTCGCCACGTTACAGATCCTAAAAAGCGATTTTTGCGGCCTTTTCGAAACCACATATTCCAAAAGCGCACTTTTATAAGTGCGATGATGCCAACGCCTGTAAGTCCAGCAATTCCTAATACAAATCCTCTATACACAATCCAATTACCAATAATCGGTAATTTAAAAGAAGGAGTGATTACTTCTCCATACGCTTGTACAAGACTTCCAAAAAGTGTGACAAAACCAATCATCACAAACCAGTGGGCAATTCCAGAGGGCGAAAAACGAGTCATTTTTGTGTGCGACAAGATTTCATGAGTCATCCAAGTGAACCGGCGACCCTTGTTATCCGAGCGGGTAGGGTCAGGCTGACCACGACTAATCAATGAATATATTTCGCGAGCTTTCAACACAAAAAGCACGAGCGCGATGAGCGTTATGAAATATGAGGATATAACGAGAACCGCGGTCATATATGACACTGGAGACATATAAGAAGGGTACGGGATGTTGGCAAAAGAGCGGCTGAAATCGGAAGATTAAAACTATAGTTTGGGTATGAAACACCAACCACCCGTTGGCCGCAATCTCGCATTAGAACTTGTGCGAGTTACTGAGACGGCTGCTCAAGCGGCTGCGCGATGGGTGGGTAAAGGCGATAAAAATGCAGCCGATCAGGCAGCAGTCGATGCGATGCGCGCGATGATTCAAACTGTTGATATGCGCGGGGTAGTGGTGATTGGAGAGGGCGAGAAAGACAAAGCCCCAATGCTTTTTAATGGCGAGCTAGTAGGAAATGGAGATGGGCCAGAATGTGATGTGGCCGTTGACCCCATTGATGGAACTTCTTTAGCAGCTAAAGGAATTAATAATGCTTTGAGTGTGATTGCGCTAGCTAACCGCGGGGCAATGTTTGATGCCTCTTCTGTTTTTTATATGAAAAAGATTGTTACAGGAGAAGAAGGAGCGGGCGTCATTGATATCACAGCCCCTATTTCAGAGAATATTAGAAGGGTTGCGAAAGCTAAAGGGATTTATGTTGAGGATATGACGATTGTCGTTTTGGATCGCCCGCGCCATCAAGAACTAGCTAATGAGATTCGCGAAGTAGGTGCGCGTATTAAATTCATTAGCGATGGTGATATCGCTGGTGCAATCTTGGCGGCCCGCCCAAATACTGGTGCAGATATGTTGATTGGAATTGGTGGTTCACCTGAAGGCGTCATCGCTGCTTGTGCGATGAAATGTTTAGGTGGTGCCATCCAAGCTCAGTTGCATCCAACTTCTCCACAAGAGATCGAAGCGGCCCAAGCTGCAGGAATTGATCTCAGCGCCATCCTTACAACCGACGACTTGGTTAAGGGCGAGGATGTTTTTGTCGCAGCAACCGGGATTACAGATGGCGAGCTTCTCAAAGGGATCCGTTATTACAAAAACCACGCCACCTCCCACTCTCTTGTAATGCGGGGTCGATCACGCACTATTCGGATAATTGAGTCCGAGCACCCTCTAACCCACTAACTGTGATTGTTCGCCCAGCCAGCCCAGCCAGCCCAGCCAGCCCGGGAATAGATCCCACGCTCCCTGTGTTATGTAGATAACTCATAGTTGAGCCGCTTCGACTCAAGGTTTTGACCAAAGGCGACTCAAGTGCGAGAATTAAAGCCTAGCCCAGCAACCCCAGGGCTGATCTAAGAAGGAGTTACATCATGGCAAGAGCAGTTGGAATCGATCTAGGTACTACAAACAGTTGTGTCAGCGTTTTAGAAGGCGGAGAGCCATCGGTTATCGCCAATGCCGAGGGTGCTCGCACCACGCCATCCATTGTGGCTTTCGCCAAAAATGGTGAGGTTTTGGTCGGAGAGGTCGCTAAGCGCCAATCGGTGACAAACGTCGATCGCACCATTCGTTCAGTCAAGCGCCACATGGGCGAAGCCTGGACAGTAGATATTGATGGAAAGAAATACACCCCACAGGAAATCAGTGCGCGTATTTTGATGAAACTAAAGCGCGACGCCGAAGCTTTCCTTGGCGACACAGTGAGCGACGCCGTTATCACCGTGCCCGCATATTTCAATGACGCACAACGTCAAGCAACCAAAGAGGCAGGAGAAATTGCTGGTCTTAACGTACTTCGTATCGTTAACGAGCCAACAGCTGCTGCGCTCGCTTACGGACTTGATAAGGGCGACAAAGAACAAACAATTTTAGTCTTCGACCTTGGCGGCGGAACGTTTGACGTTTCCCTTTTGGAAATTGGAGATGGTGTTGTAGAAGTTAAGGCGACATCTGGTGATAACCACCTCGGTGGCGATGACTGGGATCAAGCACTCGTTGATTTCTTAGTGAAGACATTCGGTTCAAAAAACGGAATTGATCTCACTAAAGATAAGATGGCAATGCAACGTATTCGAGAAGCTTCAGAAAAAGCAAAAATCGAATTGTCCGCATCAGCGTCTACTTCAATTAATCTTCCATACATAACAGTAGATTCTGAAAAGAATCCATTATTTTTGGATGAGACAATCACGCGAGCACAATTCCAATCAATGACGGCTGATCTACTTGAGCGTACAAAGAAGCCTTTCCAGACAGTTCTTAAGGATGCTGGAATTCCTATCGCTGATATTGATCACGTTGTGCTTGTTGGTGGATCAACTCGTATGCCAGCAGTAGTAGATCTTGTTCGTGAACTTACAGGTGGAAAAGAACCTAATAAGGGCGTAAACCCAGATGAAGTTGTTGCCGTTGGAGCTGCGCTTCAAGCCGGTGTTCTTAAAGGTGAAGTAAAAGATGTTCTTCTCCTCGATGTAACACCTCTCTCACTTGGTATCGAAACCAAGGGTGGAGTAATGACAAAGCTCATCGAAAAGAACACCACTATTCCTACAAAGCGTTCTGAAATCTTTACAACAGCTGATGACAATCAGCCAGCTGTACAGATTCAAGCTTTCCAAGGAGAGCGTGAAATGGCTGCTTACAACAAGCGCCTTGGCATGTTCGAGCTAACTGGAATTGCGCCAGCGCCTCGTGGGGTTCCACAAATCGAAGTGACTTTCGATATTGATGCGAACGGAATTGTTCACGTTACAGCAAAAGATCTTGGAACTGGAAAGTCTCAGTCCATGACCATCACAGGTGGCTCGGCTCTTTCTAAGGAAGATATTGAGCGCATGGTGAAGGATGCCGAAGCGCATGCTGATGAGGATAAACAGCGTCGCGAAGAGGCTGATATCCGTAACGCAGGTGATTCACTTGCATACACAACCGAAAAATTCCTCAAAGATAATGAGGAGAAATTATCGACACCTGAAAACGCCGAAAAGAAAGCAGAAGTTGAAACAGCACTGGCTGATTTGAAGAAGCTTCTTGAAGGCGCTGACTTCGCAGGAATCAAGACAGCCACTGACAAAGTATCAGAGCTATCACAACAACTCGGTGCTGCTCTTTACGCATCGGCTGATGCGCAAGCAGGCGCCGCCGCTGATTCGGAAAAACATGATGGTGTTGACGAAGCTGAGGTTGTTGAAGAGTAATGAGTGAGTCACAGAATCCTGCAGCAGAGGGGTCCTCAGAAGAGGAACTTTCTGCTGCGGTTGACGAAGCGTTGGCTTCTGTTGAGACACGAGATCCTGTTGAAGTATTAACAGAAGATCTTCAACGACTTACAGCCGAATACGCGAATTATCGCAAACGCGTGGATCGCGATCGCATTGCTGATCGTGAGGCAGTCTTCGCACTTGTGATGTCAGAACTACTTCCTATTCTTGACAATATTGAGCGCGCTGAAGAACATGGCGAACTCACTGGCGGCTTTAAGGCGGTTGCAGATCAACTTACTGCCGTGACCGAAAGAATTGGTTTAACAAAATTTTCGGAAGTGAACGTCGCATTTGATCCAATGATTCATGAAGCACTTATGCATGAGACATCCCCGGATGTCACCGAAACCTCGGTAACCAAAGTGCTTCAACCTGGATATAAATTCAAAGAAAGAGTGATCCGCCCTGCTCGCGTAGCAGTCGCAGATCCGCAATAAAAGGCAGAATTAAATGGCAGCCAAGGATCTCTATGAAAAAGATCTCTACGCGATCCTTGGTGTCAAAAAAAGTGATGGCGCAGATACTGTTAAAAAGCAGTACCGCAAAATGGCTAGAGAGCTTCACCCGGATAAAACTAAAGGCGATAAAAAACTAGAAGATCGCTTTAAGGAAGTATCAGAAGCCTATGAAGTATTAAGCGACGATAAAAAAAGAGCTGAATACGATGAAATGCGCGAAGCTCACAAATCTGGTCGCATCCCTCGAGGCCAACAATCACAATACGGGCACAATCAAGCTGGTCAAAGTGGTTTCCAATCGGGCGGCGATTTCAGCGATATCTTTGGAGATTTATTTGGTGGCGGCGCTCGCAGAGGTCCAAGTCGCGGTCAAGATCTCCAAACGCAAATATCTATTTCTTTTCGAGATTCAATCTACGGAAGTGAAGTAACAATTCGTGCTAGCGCCGAACCATTTACAACTCGGCTACCGGCGGGAATTAAAGATGGCGGAAAAATCAAACTCAAAGGCAGGGGAGCGCCCGGTCAAGCTGGACCTGGTGACCTCTTTGTCATTGTTCACGTTACGCCCCACCCACTTTATAAACGTGATGAAAACAATCTGCTAATGACGCTACCGGTTACATTTACAGAGGCAACGCTCGGCGCTGACATCTCTGTTCCCACCTTGAGCGGTGAAGAAGTAAAAGTACGAATTGCTGCGGGAACACCAAATGGCAAAAAACTTAAAATAAAGGGCCATGGCGTTAAAAGAAATCACGAACAAGGTGACCTCATTGTCACTATTGATGTCCAAGTTCCCCAACGAGTTGATAGCAAGGCAAAAAAAGCTCTTGAAGATTTTGCATCAGCAACCATAGACTTTGACCCACGCGCCGAACTTAAGCAAAGGTCGCAAGCATGAGCACTGAACCACCAAAGGATGAAGTTTCGGCTGATGAAGCCGTCTATGTGATTTCAGTAGCCTCCGAGCTCTCTGGAATGCATCCCCAAACATTGCGGCAATATGATCGACTAGGTCTAGTTACCCCTGGTCGCGCATCAGGGCGCGGGCGTCGCTACTCTCTTTTAGATATCGCTTCACTGAGAAATATTCAACGCTTAGTAGGAGAAGGCGTCAATCTTGCGGGAATTAAACGCATTATGGAGCTTGAGAGCGCGGTTGCGAATATGGCGATTGAAGTAGCAAAACTGCGCACAGAAGTGGATGCCCTCATCGAGGCTAATCCTCCTAAAGCCCTTATAAAACGTAACCCCCAGCCTGTTGTTGTTTATCCAAAAGAGTCTTAAAGCATTAACATCCTCGCATGACTTCACGCGATGATCTTAAAACCCACATTCTTAATAAGGCTGTTGTTCACGGCAAAGTGATTCTCTCATCAGGAAAAGAAGCAGATTATTACGTTGATTTACGTCGGATAACCCTAGACAGTGAAGCAGCCCCACTTGTTGGTGAAGTGATGCTTGAAACCACTAAAGATTGGGATTACGAAGCAGTTGGCGGGCTAACACTTGGTGCTGATCCCGTTGCGACAGCGATGATGCATGTTGCTGGACGCCAAGGCCGGAAACTAGATGCATTTGTAGTTCGTAAAGCGGAAAAAGCACATGGCTTACAACGCCGTATTGAAGGACCAGATGTTAAAGGTAAGCGCGTATTAGCTGTGGAAGATACTTCAACAACTGGCGGTTCAGTAATGACCGCCGTAGAAGCCCTTCGTGAAGCCGGCGCAATTGTTGTTGGAGTGGCGACTATTGTTGAGCGAGGCGCAGCGCCCCTTCTTAAAGAAAATAATCTCGAATATAAGTACGCATATTCACTTACTGACTTAGGCCTCTGACAATCATGCGATCTTTACTAGTGAAACTAGTGATCGCATTATTATGTTGCGCCCCCATCTATACGGCTTCAGCCGATACTATTCAAATTCCAGATGAATCTACTTCATGGCTAGAGGAACTCAATTACTACAGACTCTCTTCAGGGTTAGATCCAGTAGTTGAGTCGGTTGAATATTCGAAAGCTGCTGCGGCACACGCAAAATATGTTGCTGAATCAAATTCTTCGTTTTTTGTTGGACAATATCAAAATAGGCATACAGAAAACCCTGCATCCCCGTTTGCCACCACTGCTGGTGTGACTATTGGAGCGGGAAACTTATCTTGGAGCCCAAAGGAATCTCTTAAAGATGCAGTAGATAATTTGATGACGGCTCCGATTCATACAATCGGTTTTCTACGCGAAAATTTAACAACTGTGGGAGCTGCAGAAATGTGGTCACCGAATGACAAAGCTTATGTAAACGCTTTTAGCAATATATCCGGTATGAAAACAACACCACGGACAAAGACTGTTCTCTTCCCTGGGAATGGTGCGATTGTAAAATTCAATTCTTTTCAAGGTGGAGAAAACCCTGAGCCTCGTGAAGGTTGCCAAGGAGATTACAAAAGCTTCCAAGGATTAGCGATAGAGGCATCTCTACTCAACACCCCATCAGCGAGTCTGACAGCAACACTCACTCGGCCAGATGGTGTTGTATTGAGCAGCGCAAAGGATTTATGTGTGACTACGGAGTTAAGTGCTAAGACTAGCGATCCAATTTATGGCCCTGCTCTAAAAAGTATTTATGCAGCTGATCATCTTGTAATCATCTTCTCCAAGGAACCACTTCAAGAAGGCAAGAATTCAGTCACCATTAACAATCCTGGTAGCGAAGACATCACTTGGAGTTTCACTGCTTTATCTCCACCCCTAAATACAACTTCGAAGCTTTCTGCCAGTGCGAAAGAATTGCAATGGAATCCTATTTCAGGCAGCGTGTTAAATCCTGTGACAGGGTATGTGGTCGTTGTAAAAAATAAGAATATGTCGCTCGTAAAATCATTCCCGACAACGCAAACACATATAAATTTTGATTCATTGGGGCTGGGCGGGGACTTATCTTCTTATTTGTTTTGCGTAGACGTGACAACCCGAACTCAAACTACAAGTGCAAATTCCTGTTACTACGGGCCTCCGGCAGGAAAATCACAGAACTTAACGCCATATTTTCCGTACGTGGGGAATCTTGCATATGTTGGTCAAACTATTTCTGTTTTCGGTGACCTATATGCGGTAAATACTTCAGTAGAAATATTAACCCCAAACATTTGTTCTGCAGAAGCGGCGCCAGCAGGTGGCCAAACTCTCGTAATTGGCAAGGCAGCTGGTCAATGCTCCGTGACAATTTCTAATGATGGATCGTATGGAGTAAACGCAATAAAGAAAACCTTTAATTTTAACTTTAAAGCGAACCCGGGAGGCAATTCAAAGGCACCACTGAAACCTAGTTTCAAATCAATTATATGTATCAAAGGAAATAGGACCATGCATATTCTGGCAACAAATCCCAAATGCCCAACAGGATATAGAATCAATAAATAGCGAAAAGCCTTACGACAAGTGCTTGCGAGTTCGCCATTCTTTAATAACTTCCCAAAGAATTGGCGCGATAGAGACGACAACAATCACGCCAACAATCGGAACGATATATTGATCAACTGAGCCTTTGAGGCTTTCGCCGACCCAATACCCGCCCCAGATAAAACCCTCAGTCCAAACAAGTGCGCTGACGACATTCCAAAAAAAGAATTTTTTGTGAGGCATTTCTAAAATTCCAGCGACTGGATTTACTAAGTGACGCACGATGGGTATAAACCGACCCAAGAAAATCATCTTGCCATAGCCGTACTTCGCCATCCACTTTTCCATCGTCCGAAGCCGGGAAGGATTGAAATATTTAGAATCTTCTTTTTGAAAAAGTTTGATGCCATATTTATAACCAAGCCAATGGCCAAATTGTGAGCCGGCAATGGCAAAGACAGGGGCTCCTATTGCTAGGGCCACTATTGAAATCTTTAAGTGAATGGCTGTGCCCGTTCCAGAAGCTGCGACACCACCAATAAACAATAAAGAGTCGCCAGGAAGGCCAAGGACTAATGGGAGTCCGGTCTCCAAGAAGAGAATTACGTATATGCCAGCCAACCCAAAGGTATTGATGGCTCCATCTGCAGTCCAAATATTCATTACCTATATCGTACTGGGCTAACCCAGGAAAACTAGACTTAGCCAATCATGAGTGGAAAAACCAGAAGAAATTTAGCAATCACTGTCTCAGTAATTGCCACTTTAATTGCTGTCCCCTCTTTCTCGGCTTCACCGCTAACCGCCTATCAAAACCAAGGGCTAAATTGGAAAAGTTGTGGATCTGGCCTTGAATGCACAACTTTTAAAGTCCCATTAAATTATTCGGCAATAAGTAGTAAATCTTTTACTCTCTCAGTCGTTCGCCATAAAGCAACTAACACGAATCAACGAATTGGAACTCTCTTTGTAAATCCAGGGGGACCAGGGGGATCTGCCTTCGATTACGCTTCAGCAGCAACGCGAATTGTTTCTAAAAAAATTGCGCAACGCTATGACATTGTGGGGTTTGACCCTCGAGGAGTTGGTAAATCCGAACCCATTCGCTGTTTATCCGACGCGGAAGAAGATTCATATCTTTCGGCCGACACGGCAGTCCTTACAAAAAATGACTTAAACTCACTGCTATCGCGAGCTAAGTTTTTTGCTTTAAAATGCGCAGAACCATCTAATAGTAAAATTGCTTTTGTCGGAACAATTGATAACGCTCGGGATATGGAGCTACTTCGCCAAATTCTCAAAGAACCACGACTCAACTTTCTTGGAAAGAGTTATGGAACATATCTAGGAACATTGTATGCAGCCCTATATCCAACAAAAGTTGGAAGATTTGTGCTGGACGGAGCAGTGGATCCAAATGCGTCTAGCGGTTCTCAAAACCTGGGCCAAGCAATTAGTTTTGATAAAGCGCTACTGGACTACCAAAACAAAAGTAAGAGCTTCACGCAGCAAAAGATTCTTGCTTTCATTAATTCACTTTACTCAAAACCATTACAGCTACCATCAGGACGAAAATTGACTGCCTCAATGGCAATCGTAGGAATAGCGGCGTCTCTCTACGATAACGCAAATGGATGGCCAACTTTAACTAGCGCTCTCGATGCAGCAATTAATAAAGGGGATGCAAGACCATTAATTGATCTTTCCGATATTTACAATCGGAGAGATGCAAATGGGCACTATTCGAATGAAAATGATATTTCACAAGCTATTTCATGTTTGGATATATCCGATACGCGCTCTGTTTCGCAAATGACCTCTGATGGGAGCGTCATGAAAGTTCGGGCGCCAGTATTCGGGCCTTTTCTGACATATGCGGGCTTAGCTTGTAAGTACTGGAAATATCGGCCATCAGCAAAACCTTCGACGAAATCAATTCTTACAAATCCGATCATGATTATAGGAGTCACGAAGGATCCTGCGACTCCATACTCATGGGCGAAGAAATTACATCTTGTTTTCAAAAAAAGTTCATTGGTTACCTTCGTAGGTGAAGGCCACACAGGGCATAACCGTGGAAATAAGTGCGTAGATATTGCAGTTGATAGCTATTTATTGCAAGGAATACTGACGAAATCAATAACCTGTACTAGTTAACGCAGCTCTCTATAGCTTTTGTAATTCCTTGTAAATAAATTAATTCCATATATTTTGTAACTAAAGTAATAAAAATTTTGGACTGGGCAAGTTCCGACGAGAACACGCCCGATTCTGCAAAGAATGTTGATGCATATTCTTCTATCGTGGCAGAGCGTGCAGCGATTTCTATGAGCTTCTGCTTAGCGGGATCCTTCATTTCGTCGGCAATTTCTCCGGAAATAAAATCTCCAAAAGGTGCAATACACATTATCCATGCAGCAACAGTTAGAGCAAGGGTCTTGGGCTCTCTACCTAATTTGATAGCTTCTAGCGCAGGGGTTGTAATTCGTTGTGGTAATTTTGTGGATCCATCAGTACCAACTCGAGAAGTTTTATCACCCAAAACGGTGTTAGACCATCGACCAAATAGCTGTTGGATGTAGCTGTTTGCATCAATTGCTTCGGGAATCTCAAATGAAGGTAAGTAATCTTGATACAACGCCTGCGTGAGTACTTTCTCAATGAGCGGATCAAAACGCGAAGCGGGAATAGTTTCATGACCACTCAAGGCACCTAAATAAGCCAATAACGAATGTGCTCCGTTGAGTAAACGTAACTTCATCACCTCAAACTTTTCAACATCGGGAGTGAAAATAACTCCTGCCAATTCCCAAGCAGGTCTACCAGCCGCAAA
>CAIVOW010000122.1 GCA_903907665.1 uncultured Actinomycetes bacterium
GGGCTAACTCCACCATCAGATAAGGCTGGCACCTATGCCAGCCTTTTCGACACACCGACGAATGACGCCTAGACTCCTGCCTCATGTCTGCGAATATTTCTAAAGCCACCCAAAAACAATCGCGCCCAGCTCGTACCATCGCAATTCTGGCCATTGTTCTCATAGCCTTTTCCGTTTTCGCTGGTCTAACGAGTGCGACAAAAATTCGCCTCGGCCTTGATCTTCGCGGTGGAACGAGTGTCACGCTAACCCCACGGGGTAGTGCAGGAGGCAAAGTCACATCTGCTGCAATTGACCAAGCGGTATCAATTATTCGCCAGCGCGTTAACTCACTGGGTGTTGCAGAATCTGAAGTTTCTGCTCAAGGCAGTGGAGCAAACCGACAAGTTGTAATTTCTGTTCCTGGTGATACAGGAGATCGCATTGTTAATCTTGTTGGTCAAACTGCAGAGCTTCGTTTTCGCCAGACGTTGGCGTCAGGAGGCGGCAACGCAAAGACAACAGCAACTGCGGCAGCAGCAAAATCTCCCGCAA
The DNA here is from genome assembly GCA_903907665.1 of uncultured Actinomycetes bacterium. The sequence continues at coordinate 535 of CAIVOW010000122.1, forward strand.
CGTATCCTGCTGGCGTAACTGCGGCCCTTGATTCTAGGTTTGCGGCTTTAGATTGCACTGACCCAAAGAACCGCCAAGGCGGAAGTGTCGATGCGCCAACTGATCCACTTGTAACGTGTAGTCGCGATGGCTTAACTAAGTATATTTTGGCGCCAGCAGAAGTTTTGGGAAGCCAAGTAAGTAAAGCAGCAGCTGTCCTTGATCAACAAGGCGGAGCTGGTTGGATGGTTTCACTAACTTTCAACGGCGATGGAACAACCGCATTTGGAAAAATGACATCTCGTATTACTGGATTTGCTGCTCCTGCAAACCAGGCAGCAATTGTTCTGGATGGGCTTGTAGTTTCCTCGCCTCGCATCATCGAAGCAATCAATAGTGGAAGTGCTCAGATTACGGGTAACTTCACTCAAGCCGATGCGACGGATCTTTCAAACGTTTTGAAATATGGCGCACTGCCGCTCGCTTTTGATCGCGGAGAAGTTCAGCAGATTTCACCAACACTTGGCTCAGATCAGTTACGTGCAGGATTACTTGCCGGTGGACTTGGCTTGTTGCTTGTTGTGTTGTATTCGATTGGTTATTACAGAGGTCTTGGTTTGGTTTCTGTCGGATCACTCGCCGTTGCTGGATTGATCACTTACCTCTCCTTTATTTTGCTTGGAAAATATATTGGGTTTACGCTCACGTTGGCTGGTATAGCTGGAGCAATTGTGTCGATTGGTATTACCGCTGACTCATTTATTGTTTATTTTGAGCGCCTACGGGATGAAGTACGTGAGGGTCGCTCGCTTCGAACTGCTGTTGAAACTGGATGGCAGCGCGCTCGACATACAGTCCTTGTAGCTGACTTTGTTTCCTTGATTGCCTCGATTCTGCTCTACTTCTTTGCTGTGGGTGGTGTGCGTGGTTTCGCATTTACCCTCGGGCTTACGACATTTGTGGATCTCTTCGTCGTCTTCTTCTTTACCAAGCCACTTGTCACGCTTTTGGTTCGACTTCCATTCTTTGCTCGCGGCGGATCCCTTTCTGGCTTCTCAGCTAAAAGTTTAGGAATTGTTACAGGAAAGGATGATGCGTAATGGCTCTCTCAGGAATTGGCGGTCGCCTTTATCGCGGTGAAAAATCGATTGATTTCATAGGAAAACGCCGTCGCTTTTATGCATTCTCTGGTGTTCTCATTATCGTGTCTGCCGCAGCGCTTGGCATTCAAGGGTTAAAGCTTGGAATCGAATTTAAAGGTGGATCTGCATTCACTGTGACTTCTCCAAACTCAACCATTGATGGAGCAAATCAAGCCCTTAAAGACTCTGGCATAACGTCTGAAGCTATTGTTCAAAAAATTGGTAATGACAAAGTGCGAGTTCAAACTGGCGCGCTTACCAACCTGCAGAGCGATACTCTCAAAGCTAATCTTGCAAAAATCTACAGCGTGCAATCTACAAACATTGATACGTTGAGTATTGGACCTTCATGGGGTAAGGAAATTACCAAGCGGGCTCTTTATGGCCTGATCGGTTTCATTATTGTTGTGATGCTTTACTTGGCTCTGGCATTTGAGCCGAAGATGGCAATCGCCGCAATCATCGCTGTTATCCACGATTTGTTTATTACCGTTGGAATCTACGCACTGGTTGGCTTTGACGTAACTCCGGCGACTGTTATTGGATTCTTAACGATTCTGGGTTACTCGCTATATGACACTGTTGTCGTCTTCGACAAGGTCCGAGAAAATACCCGTTCAATCACGACCACTGCAAAGCAGACTTACTCTCAAGCTGCGAATTTAGCCGTGAACCAAACTTTGGTCCGTTCTTTCAATACTTCTCTGATCGCACTATTGCCAGTAGCTTCAATTCTCTTTGTTGGCGCTGGACTGCTTGGGGCTGGAACCCTCAAAGATCTTTCGTTGGCTTTGTTCATTGGACTTGCAACAGGAACGTATTCTTCAATTTTCGTTGCAACACCGATTCTTGCAACACTACGCGAGCGTGAGCCTGCGATGGTTGCTCTTCGCAAGCGCGTTGCAGTTCGTAGTGGCGCTCCGGCCGAGAAGTTTTCTACCGAGTCTGTTCCCGGAGTCGTAACATCGACGCACTCAAAGGAAGACCGTGTACGTGGGCCTCGTAATCAGCCTAAGCGTAAGTCAACCAAGAAGCGCTAATTAGTCTTACAGATGTGAATACGAGCGGCTCTCTATGAATCCACTAATAGAGCCGCTTGCAAAGATTCTGTCCGATCACCATGCTGGATTTGATACATCTGAATTAGAACGCGCCTTTGAAATTTCAAAGCAGGCTCATTTAGGGCAAACTCGTAAGTCTGGCGAGGAATACATAACGCATCCAGTCGCGGTGGCTGAAATATTGGCCGAGCTTGGAATGGATTTTGCAACCATTGTTGCAGCTCTTCTCCATGACACAGTTGAAGATACGCAATATCATTTAGAGCAACTACAAATTGATTTCGGAAAAGAAGTAGCACAGCTGGTAGATGGTGTAACGAAGCTAGATAAATTAACGTATGGGCCAACTGCCGAGGCTGAGACTTTGCGCAAGATGGTTGTTGCCATGTCTCGCGACATCCGAGTTTTAGTTATTAAGCTCGCCGATCGATTGCATAACGCACGTACCTGGCAGTTTGTTAGCCCAGAATCAGCAAGTCGCAAAGCTCGTGAGACTTTAGATATTTACGCGCCCCTTGCACACCGTCTTGGCATGAATGCCATGAAGTGGGAGTTGGAAGATCTTTCTTTCAAGGCACTTGAGCCTAAGAAGTTTGAAGAGATTGAACGGCTGGTTGCCGAGCGGTCCCCATCCAGAGAAAAACTTACGACCTTATTTGTCGATGCAATTCTTGGAGATTTATCCGAGGATGGGATTAGCGCAAAAGTAACTGGTCGCCAAAAACATTTCTATTCCGTCTATCAAAAGATGGTCGTTCGTGGCCGAGACTTTAATGAAATTTATGATCTGGTCGGTATCCGAGTTTTGGTTGAAAACGTACGTGATTGCTATGCAGTGCTTGGAGCCATCCATGCACGCTGGAGTCCGGTTCCTGGGCGGTTCAAGGATTACATTGCGATGCCGAAATTCAACCTTTATCAATCCTTACATACAACTGTGATTGGTCCAACGGGTAAAGCAGTTGAAATCCAAATTCGCACATTCGAAATGCACTCGCGGGCTGAATACGGAATCGCTGCACACTGGAAATATAAAGAGAAGAAATCAGAGAATGAGCCGCAAGATCCAAATGTTTTATGGCTGAAACAGCTACATGAATGGCAACAAGAAACTGAGGATGCAAATGAATTTTTGGATGCACTGCGCTTTGATTTAAAGACACCAGAAGTCTTTGTATTTACTCCCAAAGGAAGTGTGATTGCGCTTCCAGCCGGATCAACTCCAGTTGACTTCGCTTACGCTGTCCACACTGAAGTTGGAAGCCGGTGCGTGGGAGCTAAAGTAAATGGAAAGTTAGTTCCGTTGGAATCCCATTTAGCTAATGGTGATGTTGTTGATGTTGTGACGAATAAGAACCCAAACGCTGGTCCCAGCCGTGATTGGTTAAATTTCGTAGTTTCCCCGCGCGCTCGGTCAAAGATTAAATCCCACTTCACCAAGGAGCGCAAAGAAGAAGCAGTTGATGCAGGCCGAGAATCACTTGCAAGACAGATGCGCAAAGCGGGACTTCCACTTCAAAAGATTTTTGCAGGTCAAGCAATTTTAGAGTTGGCACACGATTTGCATTACCCGGATATCGAATCTATGTATGCGGCAATTGGCAACGGTCACGTTTCATCTGCTTCCATAACTGAGAAGCTAGGGCATCTATTCTCTGATGAGCCCGTACATGCTGAATCGAGTGTAGATCACTTCTTTACCCCAACGCACCGCGAGTCCACCAAACGCTCTTCTTCGGGAGTCGATGTGGAAGGCGTGGGGGAGGTAATGGTGAAATTAGCTCGATGCTGCACGCCAGTACCTGGGGATGAGATCACGGGTTTTGTCACTCGAGGTAGTGGTGTTTCGGTACATAGAGAAGATTGCATCAATATTGTGGATCTCATTGAGACCCAAGGCGATCGTATTGTTAATGTGAAATGGAATGCTTCAGCTAAATCTGTTTTTCTCGTGAATATTCAAGTAGAGGCTTTAGATCGAAATCGCTTGCTCTCAGATGTTACCCAAGCTTTATCTGACCAACACGTCAATATTTTAAATGCAGCAGTATCTACTTCTAAAGATCGCGTTGCCATCTCACGATTTACCTTCGAAATGGCCGATGCCTCACACCTAGATTCAGTGATTGGTGCGGTACGAGGCATTCAAGGCGTTTACGATGTTTATCGCATAACTAATAACTAGTTATTTATTGAAGTCAGCAAGTCCTTTTTGAGCTTCTTCAAGCCAAACTTTACGAGCTGCGGCAGCTTCACGTGCGACTATGGCTTTAGCAGTATTACCGGCAGCCTCTGCTTTCGCAGCCTGCTCCTCATATTGCTCGATGGCATCCACGAGTCCCTCAACCACACTATTTGCGCGAGCAATCGCTGTTGGATCGGTACGACGGGAATGCTCAGCTGCTAGTGACTCAATTGCACTTTCTACTTTTTCAAAACGAGCGTCTAACGCAGCACGCTTAGCCCTCTCAGTCATTCCTATCTTGAACCACTTTTCACTGAGATCGCGATACTTCTTGCGTGCTGAATTAATATCAGTAACTGGAAGTATTGACTCAATTTCAACAATTAACTCTTCACGCTTTTTCAAATTCTCAGCCATTGTTCCTTGACGCTTCTCTAAATCAGCGTTTTTAGAAGCAAAAAATTGGTTCTGTGCAGCTTTAAATTGCTCCCATAGCTTGGCATCAACACTTTGCTTACCCCGACCCGAAGCTTTCCATGCATCCATGAGCTCCTTGAAACGTTTTGCAGTTGGTAACCATTCCTTTGAAGTCGCAAGCTTTACCGCTTCGGCCACAATCTCTTGCTTCTTGGAAGCTACTGCTGCCGACGTTGCCTCAAGTTGAGAGAAATGTGTACGGCGGCGCTTATCAAATTTATTTCGGGAAGCAGAAAAACGCTTCCATAGTGCAGCATCTGCATTTTTATCTAATCTAGGCGCTGCTTTCCATTCATCGAGAAGTACTTTAAGACGCTCGCCGGTTACCTTCCAGCTCTCCGAAAGAGTTAACGATTCAGCTTCAGTAACAATCTTTTCCTTAATAACAAGGGCCTCTGCGCGTTTTGCCTCTTTTGCAACCTTCTCTGCTTCTTTACGTGACTCATATGCTGCGCGATGTCCTTCAATCAAATCTGGTATCTGCTCGACCGCGGAGGCAAGAGTTGCTAAATCGCCTACTCCATTGAGAGCTTGAACTTGTAGGCGCAATTTGGCGACCGCCTCGAGTGCATCGGAAGGGACAAGTGCTCCGCTTTTAATTCGAGCAGCCAATAGAGCCACTTCGGAAGCAACTGCTTCAAACTTACGAACAAAATATGCCAGCGCCTCTTCCGGAGTTTTGCCAGGATAAGAACCGACAGCGCGTTCACCTTCAGGAGTGCGAACATAAACGATTCCGTCTTCTGCCACTCGACCAAACGCAGATGGATCTCCGACTAGCGCCGATGCGGGGGAGAATGATGCTTCTGTCATGGTCGTGCTCCTTCTGTTGCGCGTCACGCCCAAGATTTCTGCTCTTGGGAGCTACCGTTATCTGGAATATAAGGACAAGTAAGTGGCAAAGGTACAGGTTTACGGGGGAGTGCGAAAGTTCACGCTCAAATTAGACGGCGGAATCTGGCTGGTTTAGTCGGGACTGGCATGATGAGGCCATGCTTATTGAGTCAGTTGTAGCCGAGTATTTCGGTACTAACTGCTGGGTAGTAGCTCCAGCCCGAAACTCGGAGTGCATCATCGTAGATCCTGGAATTACCGCACCTTCGATTCTGGCTCGGGTTCGGGAAGTAACAAATAAATTTAATTTAAAGCCAGTTGCAGTAATTCTGACTCATGGACATCTGGACCATATGTTTTCTGTTGTACCTGTAGCCGATGGGTATGGAATCCCGGCAATGATTCACACCCGTGATCGGGCGTTAATTTCAAATCCAATGAAAGCGTTGACGCCCGGCGGCCCTTCTGAACAAATTATTAAACAGTTTGGAAGTTCGACATTCACCGAACCAGCAGAGGTCGTTGAATTTAGCGGTAATGAAAGTGTAAAGATGGCTGGGTTGTCGGTGGAAGTGCGCCATGCCCCAGGCCACACGGCGGGCTCCGCTATTTTCGTAGTGGATAGCGAATACTTGATCGCAGGGGATGTACTTTTTGAAGGATCCATTGGCCGCACCGACCTACCGACCGGTTCTGCCCGCGAAATGAAAGCTACCTTGCGAAATCAAATATTGACCCTTGATGATGAGCTAATTGTTCTCCCAGGGCACGGTTCCCAAACTACAATTGCCCGCGAGCGGAAAAAGAATCCGTATCTTCAATCGTCATTTTTGGATTTAAAGGAAGTGGGGGATAGATGAGTAGATATCAAGCCCCTAAAGGGGTAAGTGAATATTTTCCTGATAGATCTGCACACTTTGAATTCGTCCGTGAGACCTTGATTGAGTCAGCCCAAGTTAGTGGTTACCAACTCATTGAACTTCCAGTTTTTGAAGATACCGAACTATTTGCTAGGGGTGTCGGTGAATCCACTGATGTAGTTTCGAAGGAGATGTATACCTTCGAAGATCGAGGTGGTCGCTCAATTACGCTACGCCCCGAGGGCACTGCTGGTGTCATGCGATCTGTCATTGAACATAATTTGGATCGTGGGCAATTGCCGGTAAAAGTTTGGTATTCAGGTCCGTTCTTTAGAGCCGAAAGACCCCAGGCTGGGCGATATCGACAATTTTACCAAGTTGGTATTGAGGCCATTGGACTCCAAGATCCTGAGATTGATGCTGAGGTAATTGCGGTTGCAGATAATGCCCTCAAAAAGTTGGGACTTAGTGATTACCAACTGGAAATTACCTCTTTAGGAGATGCCCAAACGCGGGAGAGGTATTTGGTCGATTTGCGCCAATTTATTTCTACTCTTGAATTAGATGACGCTACAACGCAGCGCGCAGCTTTAAATCCGCTCCGACTTTTTGATGACAAACGTGAAGAGATTCGCTTAATGATGAATGAAGCCCCTGTACTTCTGGATTACCTAAGTCAGGAAAGTGAGAGCCACTTTCTTCGAGTGCAGCAGTCCCTTGCAACTTTTGGCATTAGCTTCACAATAAATAAGCGCATGGTCCGGGGCCTGGACTATTACACAGGTACGGCATTCGAATTCGTACATCACGGGCTTGGAGCTCAATCTGGTATCGGTGGTGGTGGACGTTATGACGGTCTCATGAGCCAACTAGGCGGAGCTGATTTGTCTGGAATCGGATTTGGCTTGGGGGTTGATCGCGTTTTGTTGGCCTGCGAAGCTGAAAATATAGAGTTGCCAAAAGATAAGGCCTTGCAATTATTTATTGTTCCAATCGGCAGTGAGGCTAAATCAGAAGCTGTGCGAGTTGCTCAGTCCTTGCGGCTAGCTGGCCACTCGGTCGATATCGCCTACGGCGATCGAGCCCTAAAGGGTGGAATGAAAGCTGCCGACAAGTCAGGTGCCAGATTCGCTTTGGTATTAGGGGATGATGAATTGGCCTCCGGATTGGCCGAGATTAAAAATATGCAAACAGGAGAATCGACTTCCGTTAGGCTTCAAGCCTTGCAGGAGGATCTTCGCACCGTCCTTTAAATCGCAGATTGAGCTAATTAATGGAGATTGATTGATGTTAAGAACGCATGATGCAGGGTCCCTTCGTAAAGGCGATGTCGGGTCAACCGTCACACTCGCTGGTTGGGTTGCTCGGCGCCGAGATCACGGCGGGGTTGCTTTCATCGATCTAAGAGATTCAACAGGTGCAGTACAGGTTGTCATTAAAGATGAAATAGCTGGAGCGCTGCGAGCTGAGTGGTGTGTACTTATTACCGGCGTTATAACTGCCAGGCCAGCCGGAAATGAAAACGCAAATATCCCAACTGGAGAGATAGAAATTGATTGCCAGAAGCTTGAAGTATTGAGTGAAGCTGCTGCGCTACCTTTTCAAGTTGATAGTGGTGAAGCCGTAAATGTCTCAGAAGAGATTCGACTTAAATACAGATATCTAGATTTGCGCCGAGAGGGGCCAGCTAAAAATTTGCGCCTTCGCTCAAAGGTTACATCAGCAATCCGTTCAGTTATGGATGATTTGGAATTTTTAGAAATAGAAACTCCGTATCTCACTCGATCCACCCCCGAAGGTGCGCGCGACTTTTTGGTTCCAGTACGTCTTCAGCCAGGATCTTGGTACGCACTTCCTCAGTCGCCGCAATTGTTTAAACAACTTTTGATGGTGGCTGGTATGGAGCGGTACTACCAGATTGCCCGCTGTTTCCGCGATGAAGACTCAAGAGCAGATCGCCAACCAGAATTCACGCAACTCGATATTGAGATGTCCTTTGTAGATCAAGCGGACGTTCTCGCAGTTGCCGAGAATGTTTTATCGCAGGTATTTAAGAAGGTCGCCAATTATCAAATCCCTCTGCCTATCGCTCATATGACGTATGCCGATGCGATGCGAAGATACGGTTCGGATAAACCTGATTTACGATTTGATTTAGAGATTGTCGAATGCCACGAGTTCTTTAAAGAGACATCATTTCGAGTATTTCAAGCACCGTATGTGGGCGCAGTTGTCATGCCGGGTGGCGCTAGTTCGGCACGTAGAGAGCTCGACGCTTGGCAAGATTGGGCTAAAGCTCGCGGGGCTAAGGGGCTGGCTTATATTCTGATTCAGGAAGATGGCACTTTAGCTGGACCAGTTGCTAAAAATCTTTCCGAGAGTGAAGCATCTGGTATCGCGAAGCATGTACATGCCAAACCAGGAGATGCTATTTTCTTTGCAGCTGGAGAGATTTCGACCTCTCAAGCGCTACTTGGTGCAGTGCGCTTAGAAGTTGGCAAGCGCTGCGATCTGATTGAACCGGGTGTTTGGAAATTCCTTTGGGTTGTTGATGCTCCCATGTTTGAACGTGTAGATGCCGAGGATCCGAATTCGGGCTGGACTGCTGTTCATCACCCTTTCACCGGGCCTAAGCCAGAGTTTGTTTCAACTTTCGATAAGAACCCAGGTGATGCGCTGGCCTATGCATATGACATCGTATTGAATGGAAATGAAATTGGTGGCGGCTCCATTCGTATTCACGATCGATCCATTCAGCAGAGGGTCTTTACAACTATTGGATTAAGCGATGAAGAAGCTCAAAGTAAGTTTGGATTTCTTCTTGAAGCATTTCAGTACGGTCCACCTCCGCATGGTGGAATTGCACTCGGCATAGATCGTCTTTGCGCCCTGCTGGCAGGAGCAGATTCCATTCGCGAAGTAATCGCATTTCCTAAGACTGCTAGTGGTGGTGACCCACTTACTGGCGCTCCTACTCCTATTACACCTGCACAGCGCAGAGAAGCAGGAGTCGATGCAGTTCCCGGTGAAGAGAAGAAAGAAAAGTAAGTGCATTTGAATAAAAAATCTCTGCTCACACGAATTGCGTTTTTTTCCCTGGGTGCGTTAATACTTTCTGGCTGTTCAGCGCCTTCAAAAATCTATGCAGCTGATAAAAAAGAAGGTGTTTTTGTAGCTCTTCCTCAAGGTTGGCATAAAATTTCGCAACAATCGATCTCATCGCGCGAAGCAACTTCGACTTTGGCTGGCGCTGCCGACCGCGCCGCTGCTGTTTTGTGGCAAGAGGCCTATTCGCCTAATAGGACATACGATGCCAAGACAGTATTAAGTTTAAAAACCCCAGATAGTCCGCTGGTTTATATTCGCGTGCGTTCTTTATTAGGGGATGAAATAAATTCAGTCTCCTATAACGCACTTCGCAATTTAGTTCTGCCCCTCACTGGCTGGGTTGATGGCACTGTAAAAGCACCTGTTTTTGAAATCAGCAACGATGAGGAGCGAGTTGAAAAAGGCGCCCGCGGCGTTCATAGCGTTTTTCAATTTACCCAGACAGATGGTTCGCTTCAGACTATCGACCAAACCGCGCTGCTTTCAAATGATCATTCAATAATTTATGTTCTTCTGATTAGATGCTCAACTACTTGCTATAACAAACAGAGGGTCACACTTGAAAAAATCGTGGCTTCATTTACCGTGAGGGGTAAGAAATGACCGATATCAATACTCCCGCCATGACTAGCCGACCACGAGATACAGACCGTAAAACCAGAGTCCATCTCTCTTTGTTTGATCGTCTAAAGTTCCTCGTCTTCTTCGCTCTTATCTTCCTAGTTCTGGTCTGGGCAGAAATGTCCAATAATCCAATTCTTAGTTTTTCAGATGCTTACAAAGAGAATGTTTCTTCGCGCTGGTGGCTGTTAGCGCTCATTGGCATCGAAGTAATCCGCCAGCTACATTTCCTCGCTGCAGAGCTAGCTGCTCCCTATCATGGTGCTTGGCTAAAGTATTTTTCTGCTATAGATCGAACTTTACTAAGGTTAAGCGATTGGAGTCGCTATCGCTTAGCTCGCGTGATAAAGGCTTTCATAGTTGTTTGTCTCTTGGCGATTGCTCTAGGTACTTACTATAAGCAGTCACCAGTAACGGCCCTATTCTTGGCGCCAAAAGCGCTGTGGAGCGCTCTTCCAGTATTAGCCCAGTTAGCTTTTGCAGTCTTCTTTATTTTGATTCAATTTTTTGCAATGTTCTGGTTTCTTAGTAAGGGTGGAATAGATGTCTATTTCCCTGATGATATTCGCACCCGATTCTCGGATGTTTGGGGTCAGGACCACGTATTAAATCGCATTAGAGAGAACCTACTTTTCTTAGAGTCTCCAGAAGAGATTGAAAAACATGGTGGCTATGTACCTGGCGGAATATTGCTGTGGGGACCTCCGGGAACTGGTAAAACTCTGATGGCTGAATCAATGGCTGGTGAGACGGGTAAGCCCTTCGTCTTTGTTGATCCAGGCGCGTTTAACAATATGTTTTTTGGTGTTGGTGTTCTGAAGGTTAAATCTCTCTTTAGAAAATTGCGCAAACTTTCACTGCGTTACGGCGGCGTTGTGGCGTTCTTTGATGAAGCAGATTCACTGGGAAATCGAGGAATCTCGACGCAACAAGGACCATTTACAAATAATCAAGCGAGCGACACTTCATGTCATGGTGGTAACTATTTGTCAGAAGCAGCGACTTCGTTAATTGTAAAAAATCAATTTGGCTCTAACAAGTTCGTTGCCAATAGCGCAATGGGTGGGGGAGGAGGCATGGGAACTCTCCAGGCTCTCCTTACTGAGCTCTCAGGCCTTAAAAAGCCGCGTGGATTTTTCAATCGTGTAGTTCGCAGAACGTTGGGATTGCGGCCGAAACTTCCGCCGAAATATCGCATTCTCGTAGTTATGGCAACAAACTTGCCTGAGGCACTAGATGAAGCGTTACTACGTCCAGGTCGTATCGACCGTATGTACAGAGTCGGATATCCAAGCAAAGCTGGCCGTATCCGTACTTATAACGGCTATCTCGATAAGGTTTCACATAGCTTGAATGCTGAGGAAGTGGATAAGTTGGCAACCATCACACCGTATTCAACTGGCGCAACTATCAAAGACACAATTAATGAAGCTTTAATCATCGCAATTCGAGATGGTCGAGATTCAATTACATTCACAGATGTAATAAAGGCGAAACAGTTGAAGGAACTGGGGCCTGCCGAGGATGTTGAATACATTGAACGCGAGCGGCACGCGGTTGCGGTTCATGAAGCCTGTCACGGAGTTATGGCGTACTTGATTCGCCATCACATGTCGATTGATTTGGCGACAATCGAAAAAGGTTCAGATTATTTAGGAATGGTTGCATCCATTCCGCCTGATGATCAATTCACTCGCTGGAGAACTGAGTACGAGGCCGATATTTTGGTTTCGTTAGCCTCACTTGCGGGCGAACGAATGTTTTTTGATGGAGATAACTCCTCTGGAGTTTCTGGGGATTTGGAAAGTGCTACAACTGTGGCGAGTTTTATGGAAGGACATTGGGGAATGGGATCCACGATTAGCTCCCATGCTTCAAACCGTCGCTTCGAAGTAGGTGCCCCAGGAGGGGGTAAGGGCAAAGATGATGGAAGCAGAGAACTTCGCCGAGCTCTTGCAGATCGTATTGAAGATAATCTTTCTGGACTTCTTGCCAAGGCCGAAACTATTTTGAAGGATAATCGAGAGAAGGTTCTCTCGCTGGCACATGCGCTTGAGATTTATAAAACAATCTCGGGTGAAGACGTTGTTGCTGTCATGGAAGGTGGCAAGGGTCCGCTAGTAGATGGCGCCCCATACCAAAATTCAGAAAATGTGTCTGCGATAGCTAAATATCACGACGCAGCGGTAGCCGCGCACAAGGGCCATGAGAAACCTGCCGTTCAGATTCCAACTTTCGGGTAGTCTGAGCGTATGGGACCAGGCGGAATTGCAACGATAATTGCAGCTTGTGCACTATTGATTATTGCACTGGCAATTTCATATGCCGTCATACGCCTTTCGCGTCTGATTGATGAAGTTAAAGAAACGGTCAATAGCGTCAATAGAATAACTTCCACCGCTGAAGCGCTAACTGGAAAAGTTTCCGGTGCCATCAACGGACTTTTGGATAAAGAAGGAAGTGTCATGAAGATTCTTGGAGCTGTCGCAAATCTAGCTAATATGGCTAGCCGGACTGGTCGCCGTGGATCTAATAAGGACAATAACTGATCCGTGAATTCAGCTGATATCCGTGCACGTTGGTTGCACTTCTTTGAGAGTGGAAACAGCCAGGGGCTAACCCATACGGTTGTGCCTTCGGCATCGCTGATTGCAGATGATCCAAATTTACTTTTGGTGAATGCCGGAATGGTTCCGTTTAAACCTTACTTTCTCGGTGAAGTTAAAGCTCCCTATACGAGAGCCACATCAGTACAGAAGTGTGTTCGAACTCTGGATATCGATGAAGTGGGTAAAACAACAAGGCACGCTTCGTTTTTTCAGATGTGCGGAAACTTTTCATTCGGAGATTATTTTAAAGAGGGCGCAATTTCGATGGCGTGGGAGTTACTGACCAAGCCAATTTCAGAAGGTGGCTACGGTTTCCCTGAAGAACGATTGTGGGTAACGGTTTACCTGGATGACGATGAAGCGGCTGATATTTGGCATCGCAAAGTTGGGGTCCCTAAGGAACGCATTCAGCGAAGAGGAATGGCAGATAATTTCTGGTCCATGGGAGTTCCTGGTCCTTGCGGACCCTGCTCGGAGATTTATTATGACCGTGGTCCTGCATACGGAAAAGAAGGCGGACCCGTTGCTGATGAAGATCGATATTTGGAAGTATGGAATCTCGTCTTCATGCAAAACATTCGGGGTGAAGGTTCTAGCAAAGATGAATATCCTATTCTTGGAGAACTTCCGGCGAAGAATATTGACACCGGGCTTGGGTTAGAGCGCACAGCTGCTCTACTGCAAGGTGTTGAAAATATTTACGAAATTGATACAACGATGCAGATTCTCACCAAAGCATCAGAACTTTCTGGAGTTAAATACGGTAAAGACCAACGTAGCGACGTCTCCTTACGCGTAGTTGCTGACCATGCACGTACGGCGATGATGTTGATTGGCGATGGCGTGCTTCCGGGAAATGAAGCTCGTGGTTATGTTTTACGTCGAATGATGCGGCGAACAATCAGAAATATGAGAATTCTCGGTGCTCCAGACCATAATACGAGTGAACTCATCACAGCTGCCATTGGAGCGATGGGTCCGCAATATCCAGAATTAGTCGCAGACTCTGCGCGAATACTCGCAGTTGCGGAAGGTGAAGAAGATTCATTCCTGCAAACCTTGAAGTCAGGTACCCAGATTTTCGATGTTGCTGTTGGCGAAGTTAAGAAAGTTAAGAATGAGAAACTTTCTGGCGATACAGTCTTTAAGCTTCACGATACTTTCGGATTTCCATTTGATTTGACGCTAGAGATGGCAACTGAACAAGGCTTGAATGTGGACGAAACTGGTTTTCGCCGACTTATGCAAGAAC
>CAIVOW010000123.1 GCA_903907665.1 uncultured Actinomycetes bacterium
GTAGCGAAAGAACCGAATACCAAACCAAGAATCGGGATAAAAAAGAACCAGAACGGCGCTAGGGAAGAATCCAGCACCGTTCTGGTCATGAATGAATTAAAGCCCAGCTACCGTACAACCAGCCACAGAAGCAGCCGAGAGAGGGGCTTTTGGCAAATTAGGGTTGGCACCGTCTATGTTGAAGTTTGGACCAACCGCATAGATGAACTTAGGCGTAGCCGTATTTGCTGGATCTGGATATTGCACGTAATACACCGCAACATCGTCTGGAACCTTCGATAGGTAACCAGGAACCAAGGCTGACAATTCACCGAAGATTAGGCCGGTATTTTTCTCAAGCAGCGATGGAACGGTGCGATAAATCGCAGCTGTCATGGTTGCGCCGCGGTAGCTATTTGGTACTCCAGGAATCAGAGGTACACCGTTGACGTTAGCGGCAAGAGCGGTACCAGGTACAGGTAGATCACCGGCATGAAGGACATAGTTGTTAAGGGCGTTATAAACATTACCCGTATCTTGAGAACACGCTTTTGTGCGCGCATCCTGTGATGAGCCAGAGAGGGCAACAACAACGATCGCAGCCAATATACCTAAAATCAAAATTACAACTAGGAGTTCGATCAGGGTAAAACCTTGATCTCGTCGGCTACGCAAAACGCGTAGCTGCGCTTGTAGGCTCTTCATTATTCTTCCTTTGCTTCCCGTATTGATTCGCTGATTTATTTAGTTATTGAAGTTCTTTATAACGAAGTACAAGCCGCTGGCGCAGTTGTCCCAATTCTCTTTCCGGTCTTATTAAAAACGTAGATATCGAAAGGATCGCCTTCCTTGCTGATTGGGTTCACATAGCCACCAAGTGGTGCCCGAGTTGGCGCAATCGTTGCTTGAGAAGTTACCCCAAAGGATACAGTCCCAATTCCAGTTGCGGGGTCAGAACTGATCGACGACACTTTCCAAGTTCCATCAATAGAATTTGAGTCCAGACCTGCAACCACAATCTTCTCGCCAACAGCTATTTGTGGTGGATAGCCATATGAAAACGTCACCGTTGCCGTGGAGCCAGAGAGGGCAAAACTAGTTGCTGAAAATGTCCCCAACTGCACTGTGAAATTCTTGCTGTAAGACTCAATGGTAGATGCGCTCACATAATTGGGTTCCAAGGCCGTAATCGAGCCTGGCATGTTGCCCGCATGATCGGTTTGGTAGCTAGATATTCCTAGATAAATTGCTTGGTAAGCAGCTTTACAAGAATCTTGAATTGAGTTATTTCGCGCTGAACTGAGCCCGACATAAGCAATCCCTGAAAGAATTCCGATAATCGTGAGTACTACTAGCAACTCGATGATTGTGAATCCTTTGTCAGCTGCGCGTTTTAGCTGCAGCATCATTCACTACCAAATCCTGAAAAATTCTCGATGCGCGGGGCTTTTGGATCTTTTATATCTGTCGAAGTTGAGGTCACGAGATAAGTCTTTTCCGACACATGGCCATTTTTCTCGGTTAGATGTAAGAGAACTTGTTGATACGAGCTCGAATCAGAACTAGGAATTAATACACAATGAATCGTGACATCATGATCGTGGCTTGGTAAACCGCAGTTAGCGCTTTGAGTCGTTGTACTTAAAGCATCTCCGTCGCCTACAGCGCTCGTAATTTTTGCGATGATATCCGCCGTTGATTGTGCAATACCGTTAGAAGCTATTAATTGATCAACCCCGCGGCCTTGAGCGTCAGCAGAGAGTTGGGTGACCATCATGACAGAGCCCAGCACAGTACCGACCGCGAGAACAAATATCAGCACTAGGCCAAGTGTGTAGCCTGAGTCAGATTTTAGTTTGGTCTTCATCCGATATTTCGCCCTGCAACAATAATTTGAGCTTGTTCATTAACCTTTGTACCTGAGACTGAAGCAGGTACGGTGATCAAAATTCCAGGATTAGTCGCAATTGCATTGAGGAGCGAATCCTTCTCACACGCCACCGCAGTTAAATTCCCGCCGGCTGGAAAATGCGCACACATGACTGAAGTATCCCATGTCGAAGAGGTTGATACTGGTAGTGAACTACGAAGTTGTTGGGATGGGCCATTTGAAACGCCCTGAGAAGGACAGGAAATACGCCAGAGCGCGCCATCGTTACCAGTAGTGCGAACTTCGTATCCAAAGGCCGATCCATCAGAATTAGTCACAGTAAATAGTGGGCGCACAGAATTAGTAGCACTTGAAATTGCCGTTGAGCAGGCAAAGGAAGATTGAGTTGCCATATTAGTTGAGGAAACGATAAAGCCATCGGATTTTTCAACATCGCTGGTGACCAGGCGATTGAGATTGCCGGTATTCAAAGAAGTCACAGCCACACTTTGTGTGTAATTCGCAGATGAGAACGATGCCATTGCCAACTGTGTGCAACCAAGAGCAAGAAGTCCGCTTAAACCAATTGCTATAAGCACCTCAGGAAGGCTAAGTCCACGGTCATCAGCAATCCCGTTGGAATTCGACGCCCCAGAGAGACGATCTGCTATGAATTTTCTGATCATAGCGCTGCCTTTGTGATGATTTTCTGCAAAGGTGAGCCTGCAACAACAGTGCTCACTACTACTTCTTGAACATCAGCAGAAGTTGAAACTCGTACATCGCCGCCCGCCGAGCTTCCCAATGCTGTGAGAGCCACGGTAAATGCGTGCGGAGAAGATTCAATTACCTTTAAATGTCGTCCGTTGAAAGCAGGGTTAGATGCTCCCCAGATTGATACAGAATCTCCTGGCAGGATTGCTTTTCCGTCATAACCGTAGGTCGCAACTTTTCCATCACCAGAAGCCGAGGTGATGTAAGAGGAAGGAATAGATTCGCAAGGAACCCAAGATCCGCCCGAGTTTGCTAAAACTTGAACTAGAGCGCTGGTCAGAAGTAAATTCTTCGTCGCTTTTTCTGCGCCACTTGTCGCTGTAAAAATATATTGAGCAGTAATTGCTTGAGTTGTCGCGCCGCTAATTACTCCGCTTGACTCGTTCAAAACTAAACCAGAAGGCAAGCTTGGCTCAACTGTCCATGTAACTGGGCCAGTTGAATGATCTAAAGCTAACTTAAATGTATATGGGTACTGCTTGCTCGAGGTGCTAACCATTACTGGTGGAAGAGCATCAGTTGTTAAGGCAAATCCCGTAGATCCGGAGGTATTTGTTGAAGAAACTTGAGCAAAACTATATGGCTCTACATCATGAGGTGAGCAATACGCAAAGGACTGCAAATTAATTGATTGCGAAAGAGAATTTAGGTTTTGAACTGTTTGCCCAACAAGCGACATTTTGTCGGCAAATGGGCGGGCTACTGCGATTGATGAAATGATTAATACGCCAATGACGCCCATAATCACGGTTGAGATAACAACTTCAAGCAGGCTATCGCCACGATCTTCAATTTTTAGTTTCATCCGCGCACTCCGCTATAAACGCCATACATAGCTGAGACAAGTGCGACGGCCACAAAGCCGACTCCGCCACCAATAACAAGTAGTGTTGCTGGCTCAAGTAGGGCTGTGAAATTCTTTAACTTATGGTCTAGCTCATCAGAGTAGAACGATGCTGCTTGATTAAGTTGTGAACCAAGTTGGCCTGACTCTTCACCAATTCTAAAGATTTGGATAGCAGCGCTTGGGAAGATATTTGCGGCTTCTAGTGGGCCTGCTAAACCTTCGCCTTGCAGCACGCGAGTACGAGCGTTCATGATTGCGTTCTCAAAAACACGGTTTCCTGTGCTATTTCCAGCAAGCTCAAGCGCCTCTGGAAGGTGCACGTTTGTACGAACAAGGGTTGAGAGAACTCGGCAGAAACGCTCAAGTGCTACCAATCTAATGAGAGGACCGGCAATCGGTAGTTTCAAAAGAATGCGATCTAGTTTGATTCGTCCACGTGGGTTACGGCGCATTGCTAGGAGTGCGACAAAACCACTGATAAGAAGGGCGGTCATACCCATCCACCAACCGGAAACAAAATGAGTTACCGCTAAGAGCATTCTTGTAGCAAGTGGCAAGGTAACGCCAAGTGAATCAAAGAAGATTTGGAAGCGAGGTAGAACGAATACCGAAAGGACCACTACCGCTACCAGGGTGAGTGAAATAAGAACAGCTGGATAAATCATTGCTGAGCGAACTGCTCGCTTGCTGCGAAGGTCACGCTCTAGGTAAGAATTCAAAGTCGATAGTGCTTCAGTAAGATTTCCGCTGCGCTCGGCAGAGGTAAGAATCGCGCTGTAGTAGCGAGGAAAGACGGAAGGGTATTGCTTAACAGCATCGCTAAGGTGTGATCCGCCTTCAATCTCAACCAAAATCTCTTCTAGGATTTCACGCATTTTCTTATCGTCAGCAGTCTGAGCAAGAATGCCGATTCCTTTTGCAGCTGGGATTCCAGCTTCGGAGAAGGATGCAAGCTGACGGGTGATTTGCAGCAAAGTTTCAAGGGATACGGAGCGGCCAATTTCAAGGCTCAATAGACTTTTCTTTGCCGAGAGCTCAAGATCAAAAATTCCATCGCGCTCAAGAATAAAACGAGCTTCGTTGCGAGACATCGCTTCCATGGATCCAGAAACACGATTTCCTTGAGCATTAACACCCTTGTAACGAAATTCGCGCAACTTAGCTACTTCTTGCGCTTCCTTATGCCAAAGAAGCTTGAATGAAGATTTTGAATTAAGCAATGTCATTTGCCACCGCCAAAGTAAGGGCTTCTTCGATTGTAGTTACACCTTCAGAAGCGAGACGAAGTGCCTCGTATTCCATCGTCGTCATACCCGCATCAAGAGCGTGCTTTCTAAAAAGTGTTGGTTGTGGGCGTGACACCATGAACTCACTTAGGAATTCACTCGCTTCAAGAACTTGAAAAGCAGCAACGCGCTCTCTGTAACCTGTGTGGCGGCATGCATCGCAACCTGCGCCCATACGCAATGAATCTGTAGGTAAATTGTGAAATCTAAGGATGGTCTCTTCAGTTGGGGTTGCCTTATGTGGCGCAGCACAATCTTTGCAAACTTTGCGGATCAAGCGCTGGGAAATAGCGCCTCTAAATGCTGAAGCCAGTAAGTGAGACTCAATATCCATCTGGATTAAACGGTAGATAGCACCGACAGCGTCGGTTGCATGGATGGTGCTCAAAACTAAGTGGCCAGTTAGAGCTGCTTGAACAGAGATTCGAGCGGTTTCAACATCGCGAGTCTCGCCCACCATGATGATATCTGGATCTTGGCGAATAACCGCACGGAGCTGAACCGCAAAGCCAGCTTCATTAGCATCGTGTACTGGGATTTGAGTGATGCCAGGAACAACGTATTCAACAGGATCTTCGATAGTAACAACGTTCTTATGTTCAACAGCAACAATCTTAAGAGCAGAATGCAGTGTCGTTGACTTACCGCTACCAGTGGGTCCAGCAACGAGAATCAAACCATTGCTTGCATTGATCATTCTTTCAAATGACGCGAGCTGATTTGCACTCATTCCAAGATCGGCTAGTTCAACAGTTGGGCGAGCTGAATCTAGGAGGCGAAGAACGACCTTTTCACCGTTAATGGTTGCAACTGTTGAAACGCGTACGTCCACTTGACGGCCAAGATAATTAGTCGTGAACTGACCATCTTGTGGGCGACGACGTTCAATGATATTCATTTGAGACATTACTTTGACGCGGCTAACGATTGCTGAAGCCAGACGTGCTGGGTATTCGGCGTAATTAACAAGACGTCCATCAATTCGAGCGCGGACCAAGAATTTTTCTTGATAAGGCTCAAGGTGAATATCACTCGCACGATCGGCAACAGCTTGATCAATAACCTTTTGGACAAGGTCAGTGATAGGCGCGTCATCAAACTCGCCCTCAATTGTTGGGAAATCGTGTATTTGCGCCATTAGCCGATAAATACTTCCGCGCGACGATTGTTTTCACGCCCGGCAGCTGAAGTATTAGGTTTCAAAGGCTCTGTTGAAGCTATACCCTTGAGAACAAACTTCACCGTAGGGAATGACTTGGCAATATACGCTCTCACTGCATTAGCTCGAGCAAGTGAAAGAATCTTATTCTGCATAAAAGCACCCGCAGAATCGGTATGTCCGATAATCTCGATAACATTTAATCCGAGTGACTTTGAATCACGGATGAATTGATCAAGAGTTGCCTTATCATCAGCTTGAAGGGTATATGCACCTGAAGCAAAGTGGACCACTTCAGCTTGAACTAACTTATTCTTTGCATACGCTGCAGATACTGAAGGTGAATATGTTGACTCGTGGCCAATTGCTTCGATCTTCAGTACCGCGTGAGTATTGACTGATTTAACTTGGGTACACGTTGTTTTCGGGGTAGAACAAATCAAATCTGAACCTTGATACACATGATAAAAGACGACCTGTGATCCATCAGACTTCCACGAAATCGTTGCAGAATTGATGCCAGCAAGATAGAACTGTGGGTCTAGGACTGGTCCAGGTACTTCAATCATTCCGATGAATCGCTCAACGAGCTTGCCATCAACGGTGGAGACAACTGGAACTGAGATACGGCCAGTCCAGCCATTAATAGAGGTAATATCAAGTCCAGTGTCTGTAACGACTAGCTTTAAGCGTGTGCTCAAGCTTGCCTGCACTCCATCAGTGAGTTGAATTTTCGTTCCAGCATCATGAGGGATTGCGATAGAACTCTTCTTGCCTGATTGAACCGTTATCACGACAAAGTTGGCAACGCGAGTGCTTAGCATCGCCTTACGAGAGAAACGCTGCGGAAGTACTTTCTTTATCTTTGGCTTTACGATGGTGATAATCGGAAGTGCGACCTGAGGCAACTTTGGTTGTGGGATTACATCTGGTAGCGTAACAGGCTCGCACTTTATGTCACAGGCAGGCGGTAGTCCAACAGCATTAACTCTGAGAGATCCTGCTGCGTAAGTAA
>CAIVOW010000124.1 GCA_903907665.1 uncultured Actinomycetes bacterium
ATCAGTGACTACAACTAAGTGTCCGCGTGAGCCAAGCTCGCGCGCGATAGCAGCACCTATCCCTGAGCCCGCGCCTGTTACAACTGCGATCGATTTGGACATTGCCATCTCCTTAATTGACTCTAGCAAGTTTGTGGGAAATTTCTCTAGTATCGCCTTGAAGTTGAATATAGATTTCATATTTTTCTAGGTACATATGGTGATTGGCAGGCGTAGGCGAGATAACTTCCCCTTGCTCTAGAGAGCCCCTCACGTAAGTCCAGTCTTTAATTGCCCCACTACCAATACCAGCACAAACAGCCGCCCCATAAGATGCGCCTGGATGATTAATGATGGACGTTAAGTCTCTTCCAAGTACATCAGCCAGAATTGTGCGCCATAGTTTCGAGCGTGATCCGCCATTAGTAATACGAGGGTTATTGATCGTTAGTCCACTTTCTTCAAAAACTTGGAAATGTTGTTTGAAGCCATAAGCAATTGCTTCAAGAAAAGAGCGATGTAAATCTCCACGAGTAGTGCCTAGGTGCAGACCAGAAATTACTCCACGCAAATCAGGGTCATGTAGCGGAGATTTCTCACCTAGAAAATATGGCAAAGTAATCAGTGCACCTGGAGCGCTTCTTTCTGCCTCTGAATCCAAAACTTCTAAATCGATATCCCCAAATAGGTGTTGTCCCCAACGAAGTAATGAACCACTAGTAGCCATGCACCCATTTGGCAACCATTTTCCATCAATGGGGTGCGCATCTAAATATAAACGCTTATCGATGAAAAATTTATCACTGACAGCCAAAATATCTCCAGCCCCACCAAGTTTTACTAAGCAGTCTCCATTGTCAATGAGGCCTGCACCATATGCAGACAGGACATGGTCTGCGCCTCCGACATAAATCTCGGTTCCAACTTTTAAACCTGTTTCATCAGATGATTCTTGCGAAACTCTTCCGACTAGAACTCCAGGATGCTGAACTTCTAGGAGTGTTGGCCAATTGATAGCTGTTGCTTCAAGAACTGCTTCTAATGGCTTTTTATCAAAACCATATAGACCACTTTCAATCGCCCAATTAAGTTCAACATGTGGTGAGGCGCCCAATTTAGTTGCCATCCAATCATATGAACCAAAAATATACTTTGTAGCTGCCCAATTAGAACTTTCATGACGTGATAGCCAAAGCGCAGTAGGTGCGACAGACTGTTGTGTCAGTTGAGATCCAGTGAGCGAGAGTAAGTCCACATCTTGTAGTTTTATATCTAATTCTTTAATTTCTTTTGTTGCGCGTGCATCATTTTGAAGTATTGCGCGGCGCAGAGCTTTTCCTTTGGCATCTGCAATGACCACTGCCGGGACCATGCCAGAAACTGCAACAGAAAGTATTTGTTCTGTGGTGCAGCCTGCTTCTTTTACAAGCTTGGGGATGACTGTGCACAAAGCTTCCCACCATTGCTCAGTATCGGCCTCTGACCAACCAATTTGGTCACTAAAAAGATTTATTGGCTCTCCAGCAACCGCGACAATGCCTTTATCTACATCAAGTAGCATGGCTTTCAATCCTGAGGAACCAATATCGATTCCAAGGATGAGGCCTGCCATTTCTCTAGGCACTCCGAGCTGCGTCAATAAATCGCTTTGCCCGTTCTGGGTCGACTTCATTCCATGTATAGCCATCGCGCTTAAGGTCACTTCCTACGATGCAACCGTCAGCAAACTTAAAGAACTCTTTGATAGTAGTTGACTTAGCACCCGTATTAAGAAGTACAGGAATATCTTTTTCTACTGCTTCACGAACATCTGCAACAGTTCGGACATCTGGCTCGCTACCTGCCATCGGCCCTGAAACCAATATGACATCAGGCAAGCTTGAAACAACAGTGGACTTTGCCATTTGAGCCGGGGTGCGCTGGCCAATATTAGATGCAAACTCTGGGGTGATATTTGCAAAAATTGCTAAATCATCTCGGCCAAATGCCCGTCGATTACGCAAAAGTTTTGCAGCATCTGGTTGCCATAGGCCCATGTCAGATTCCCATGTTCCAGTAATGACTTCTCTCATAAAATAAGCACTGCTACCAACTGCAATCGCCATTGCGCATTGTTCATCCCACAAAAAATCAACGCCATATGGAACATCCGTAGGCCGACATTCGGTTACAACTCGAGTCATCACGGCCGAAGCTTCGAGTCCGGCATTAAGTTGATATGGGCGATCACCTTCATTGCAGAAAAGTATTGCGTCAAAACCAGCCTTAAGAAGTTCTTCCGTATCACGCTTCACATGATCGATGAGTCCTTGAACACCTTTCGCCGCGTCGTAGAGAGGGGTTCCAGGTAGTGGCGGTACGTGTGCCATAGCGATCAAGGGCTTTTTTACTGATGGAAATATCTTCTTAAAACGTGACATTACATACCTTTCCTAGGATATAGATTCACTTGTCAGATCTTGAATTCGAAGCAGGAAACTAAATCTTCTAAATATTGATCGAATCGGTTTTCTACTTTTTTCACATCCCTATGCTTATGGAATAGGTAAGTTTTTGCAATGACTTTGGTGAGTTTTCGCCTTACTTTTTTAATAAATTTCCATGTGCAGGCGGAAAAACACTTTTTCTCCCTTGAGAATGGGAATTAATTCTTCATTCCAACTAAATACTCATGGTCAAGGAACACGTGTTACTTAGAGACTTTAAAACTCACACTCAC
>CAIVOW010000125.1 GCA_903907665.1 uncultured Actinomycetes bacterium
ATCTGTAAACGACGAAACCCGCCCTCAGGGTTGAGAACGGGAATCGTCATGAATCTAATTAATGTAAGAAGCGCTGGGTTTATTCAGCAGCTTTCTTAGCTACCTTTTCAGCAGCTTTTACAGTTGCCTTCTTGGCAGGTGTGCCCTCGGTAAGAACTTCAATAACAGCCATTGGCGCGTTATCTCCATTACGTGGGCCAATCTTTGTAATGCGTGTGCATCCACCATTACGCTCTGCAAAACGTGGCGCAATCACAGTGAAGAGTGTGTGTACGACGCTCTTGTTAGCAATTGTTGCAAGGACACGGCGCCGGGCAGCAAGATCTCCCGCTTTTGCGTGAGTGATCAAGCGCTCAGCAACAGGGCGTAGGCGCTTAGCTTTTGCCTCTGTTGTTGTAATTTTTCCGTGTTCAAATAGTTGCTCTGCAAGAGTGCCTAGCAACAACCTCTCGTGAGCAGGACCTGCTCCAAGACGTGGTCCCTTACTTGGCTTTGGCATTGTCGTATCTCCTCTTTAATTCCAATTAAATCTGATCTGAATCGACGAGGTCTTCGTCAATATCAGTTCCGTAGTTGGCATGTTGTGTTGGATCGAATCCGATTGGTGAATCCTTGAGCTGTAGGCCCATGGAATGAAGTTTTGCCTTCACTTCATCAATAGATTTTGAACCAAAGTTGCGAATGTCGAGAAGGTCAGCTTCTGATCGGCCAACTAGTTCACCGACAGTGTGGATTCCTTCGCGCTTCAAGCAGTTGTATGAACGAACTGTGAGATCAAGGTCTTCGATAGGAAGAGCAAGATCAGCAGCTAGAGCAGCATCTTGAATGGAAGGTCCCATTTCAATGCCCTCGGCATTAACGTTCAATTCGCGTGCTAGACCGAAGAGTTCAACGAGAGTCTTACCAGCAGATGCCATTGCATCTGAAGGCTTGATAGATCCCTTTGTCTCAACGTCAACAATTAAGCGATCAAAGTCTGTGCGCTGTTCAACACGCGTTGCTTCTACTTTATAAGAGACGCGAAGAACTGGTGAATAAATTGAGTCAACAGGAATACGACCAATTTCTCCGCCGGCAGCCTTATTCTGAACAGCAGTTACATATCCGCGACCACGCTCAACTGTTAGCTCAACTTCAAAGGCAGCCTTTGAGTTAAGTGTTGCAATGTGTAGCTCTGGATTGTGAACAGTGACGCCAGCTGGAGCTGCAATATCTGCGCCAGTAACGATGCCTTCTCCACTCTTGCGGATGTAAAGCAAGGATGGCTCGTCGTTGTCTGATGACAGAACGAGGTTCTTAATATTTAGGACAATCTCAGTGATGTCTTCTTTAACACCGTCCAAGGTTGCGAACTCATGAAGCGCACCGTTGACACGAATTCCAGTTACAGCTGCACCTGGAATAGATGACAAGAGAGTGCGGCGAAGTGAGTTGCCTAGGGTGTAACCGAATCCAGGCTCCAGTGGTTCAATAATGAAACTTGAGCGAAACTCTGAAACTACTTCCTCAGTGAGGATGGGGCGTTGTGCAATGAGCACTTAGTTCCTCCGTACGTCGGGGAGATCCGCTATTTGATCTCCTGCTATTAACTACTTATTTAATTTTTAACTACTTAAAGTTGTACGAACTGATGGTTACTTCATTCAATTACTTCTTAATTACTTAGAATAAAGCTCAACAATCATCTGCTCTTGAACAAGAGTGTCGATAATTGGGCGGGTTGGCATGGCGTGAATCAAGATTCGCATCTTTGACCCAACAACTTCCATCCAGGCTGGTACAGCCTTATCGCCAAGCTCTGCGCTAGCAACGATGAATGGGGTTGCATCGAGTGATCCAGGGACTACATCAACAATGTCCATTGGAGATACGCGATATGAAGGAATGTTTACCTTCTTGCCATTC
Source organism: uncultured Actinomycetes bacterium (assembly GCA_903907665.1). The sequence goes on from CAIVOW010000125.1 coordinate 1,906, forward strand.
ACGGTGAAGTGACTGTGCTTAACAAGCTGACGCGCCATGTCGCGGCTCTTTGCAAAGCCTGCACGGAATACAACGTTATCTAAGCGAGTCTCAAGAAGAACAAGGAGGTTTTCACCTGTCTTGCCTTGAAGACGGTTAGCCTCTTCGTAGTAGCCGCGGAATTGCTTTTCAAGAACGCCGTAAATACGAGCGCACTTTTGCTTTTCGCGAAGCTGCAATAGGTATTCAGATTCTTTTGTACGACCGCGGCCATGTTGCCCTGGTGGGTATGGACGAGATTCGATAGGACACTTAGGTCCATCACACTTTGAGCCCTTGAGGAAGAGCTTCACTTTTTCGCGACGGCAACGCTTGCAGTCTGCTCCGGTATAACGAGCCATTTATTCTCTTCCTTCCTTAAACTCGACGAGGCTTGGGTGGGC
>CAIVOW010000126.1 GCA_903907665.1 uncultured Actinomycetes bacterium
CCTCTGTAAAGTCTATTGCGGATTTCCATAATGCCAATGAGGTTCGAAACCTCACTGAGGTTAAGGAGGTGATGCCATCAGTTCCATAGATTTTAGCCCGCCGTCATACCGCGCCGCTAGCAGCGATTTAACAATTTCCATTAGTCCACTCGGATTAGTTGAATTAGCTGACGAGGAATTCGAATAGTGAGGTTCATGGACCACGCCTAAATCGTTATTCACTTAACTGGGCGATGTATCTCGGGCATCATTATTCTTACCGCCGTCAAGTTGGCGAAACACAGATGGCAATTAATTATTTCCGCGCCTTTACTGACTTTGTACTTAATTTTACATTTGGTAAAGGGGTCTCCTTCCGTTCTCCCAAAGAAACGGAAGCTATTGTTCCTGACTTGCTAGAGCGAGTATGGGAAGTAGATAACAATAAAGCCACAGTACTGTGGGAGATTGGTCAGCAAGGCGGAGTATCAGGCGACTGCTTTATTAAAGTTGCTTATGAAGAAGGCTACAAAGACACCGCTGGTAGAACGCATCCTGGACGAGTTCGTATTCTTCCCCTGAACTCGTCTTTTGCATTTCCAGAGTTTCACCCCCACGACCGCGAGCGCTTGATTCGTTTTAAGCTTAAGTATCGTTTCTGGGGCACATCATTAGAAGGTACTCGTCAAGTATTTACTTATACAGAAATCTTGACAGATGACATGATTGAGGAATATATCAATGATGAACTTATTGACTCGCGCCCTAATCCACTTGGCGTTATCCCTGTTATTCATATTCCGAATGTTCGTATTAGCGGTAGCCCTTGGGGGCTCAGCGATTGCAATGACATTATTAGTATCAATCGCACTTACAATGAGACTGCTACTGATATTGCCGACATTGTTAACTACCATGCTGCGCCAGTTACAGTCATTATTGGAGCGAAGGCTTCCCAACTCGAAAAGGGCGCCAATAAAGTATGGGGTGGTCTACCAAAAGATGCGAGAGTCGAAAATCTTGAAGGAGGCGCTCAAGGATTAAAGGGCGCAATGGATTTCTTAGCAATGCTCAAGAAGTCTATGCACGAAATGATTGGTGTTCCAGAAACAGCTTTAGGGCAAGCACAGCCGATATCTAATACTTCAGGTGTAGCCCTATCTATTCAGTTCCAACCTTTGATGAACCGTTACCATCAAAAGATTATTCAATACGCGCATGGCTTAGAGCGAGTCAACGAACTCATCTTGCTCAGCCTTGCAGTAAAGGAACCAGAGACATTTATCTGGGACCCAACTACAGACGTAAAATTGAAAAAAGGTCAGTTAGACCGTTTAGACCCTAATGACCCTCTTACCTATCGTTCTTATGTGCAGTTCCCACAACCACTGCCACTAGATAAATTAATCGCCCTTAATGAAATTCAATCTTTACTGTCCCTTGGTCTTGAGTCTAAAGAAGGTGCTCTACGAGTACTTGGTGAAGAATTCCCAGCTGAAAAGCTTAATGAAATCCGTCAAGAACTTATGGACGATGCCACAGCAGATGGCGCACTTAAACTGCTACAAACTCAGATTGAACAGGAAATTATGGACCTTACGGGTTCTGCTCCTGGAATGGTTGGACAACCAACCCCTGGCGCACCTGGTGCACCTACGGGCGGAGAGCCTGCTCCTGCAGTACTACCACCAACACTTGACGCTGCTTTACAGGCCGCTGATATGGGTGAAGCTGACTTGAGAAACAAGTTGGTAACTGAAGCTTATGGAACCATGTTGCCTCAGCGACGTGTACCAGAAGAGTACGAAAAATAAGTCGTTTAGGCTGAAATTTTTGCACTGTTAGAGAAAAATTAAATATGTAATTCAACGTTAGGTCATTCGCGCTCTCACTTCGGACAACGACCCCTAGAACAAAAGGATGTAATTATGAGTACAGCAGAACAAATGGCTGATGCTTTTCAAGTAGAAGCCAATACCGCTCCAGTAGTAAACGTGTCGGGTGTTGACGCACCTACTGTTACTGAAGAGGCACCAACACAAACTCAAAAGTTTTATACTGAAGAGGATTTAGCAAAGGTTCGCACACAGGAAAAAGATAAACTTTATCCAGTTGTAGAACAGTTAAAGAGTGAAGTTGCTTCACTAAAGAAAGACAAAGAAGAAAAAGCAGCTCGTAAAGCCGCAGAAATTGATGCGAAAGCAGCAGAAAAAGCGGAAAAAGATAAAGCTAAGCTTATTGAGGATTTGGACGCCAAAGACTTAATCAAGCTAACTACTGACGAGCTGCGGGAGCAGTTGGAGCGTGAGCGCAGTGAGCGTGAACGAGCCTTCGCTCTTCTGGAGCAAGAACGTACATATGCTGAACTTCAGAACTACAAACAAAATTTAATAGAACAAGAACGTGAAAACATTATTCCTGAATTAGTAGACCTTGTATCTGGTAATACTCCAGATGAAGTTTCTGCAAGTTTAGAAAGTTTGAAAGCACGTTCTGCAAAAATTCTTGAATCGGCACAAGCAGCGATGCAAAATGCTAGAAAAGAAATGCGCGGTACGAGTGCGACTCTACCCGCAGCTGGACCACTGGAAACTAATATGGACTCACGTCAGTTTACGGCGCAAGATATTGCGTCAATGTCGATGAACGATTACGCCAAAGTGCGAGACAAATTAATGAGCGACGCAGCTCGCGGTAAGTCTCGCGGCTTACTCGGTTAACCCCCCAAATCCAATTACAATCAAGGAGTCAATTTAAATGGCATCAGGTATCACAGGTACAGGTAGCTTAGCTGCCTCACCAACAGCCTACTCAGGCACAAATACCCAGCTGACTCAAGCTATTCAGACGATTTGGTCCAAGGAAATTCTTTTCCAGGCCATGCCAATTCTTCGCTTTGAACAGTTTGCAGTCAAGAAGACAGAACTAGGTGTTGCACCTGGTCTTCAAATCAACTTCATGCGTTACAACAACCTAGGCTTTGCAGCCCCATTGGTTGAAGGTGTGCGTATGCAGACTAACGCGCTTACAGCACAGCAGTTCTCAATTACTGTAGCTGAGCATGGTTATGCTCTTGCAGTATCAGAACTCCTACTTAACGCATCATTCGACGACGTAATGGCTTCAGCCTCACGTCTTCTAGGCCGCAACATGGCTGTGTATCTTGACCA
>CAIVOW010000127.1 GCA_903907665.1 uncultured Actinomycetes bacterium
ATATTTGCCAAAGCAGTTGCTACTGCAGGTCTTCCTGCATGGCCTGTATTAAAAGCTGAAACAATGAGTGAAGATGAAGACTGGGAAGATGCGTTCGACCAGTGATTCGCTTAGGTTCACTTGCTGGATATCCATTTGAAGGGCCTCGCGTTCTAGCTGGTTGGACTCCTCAGAAAATTGCAGCTGTTTACACAGTCATGTGTCTCAATGATCCCGAGAATAAGCCACAAGAATTCTCAACAATTTATGTTAGCCACAGCGCAGATTTAACAACTGAAGGTTTTCCGCTTAAGCACCCCCGCGCCGCCTCTTGGATTGCACGAGCTGGCAATAAATTTAATTTATATATTGCTTGGTATGAGATTTTAGGCGGTTCAACTAAGCACCGTGAACAAGTTGTTGGAGAGTTACTCGCTGTCTATAAGCCAAGTTGTAACGATGAGGATTACGAACAAGTCTGGAATGATGAATGGATCGGTGAATACTCAAATGCATTCACCGACCCATTGCAAACATCACGCGATCCAAATAATCGCGATATTAATTAATCTTTACGCCAACGCCTTCAAATAGACGAGAACGACGGGTTCTCATTGCAGGGAAGTTTGGTGGACGATCTTCAGGATCCTTTTCAGGCACATAGGTTGCGCCCACAACGATCGCTTCAGCCATCTGATAGAGAAGTGGGAGCGCGCCAGCAACAATATTGCCGGTTACGTTGATGCGCTTAAGTCCTGGTTCGATGATGTCAGCATCAGCCTTAATCCCCCAGACCAAATCTGCAGCTTCTTCTAACTTGTCAGCAACCGCCTTGAGTTGGCGCCCAACGATGAATAGATAGATAGCAAGTCCAGCGATCAACGCAATAATGTCGATGACGCTCCAAATTTGTAAACCCTTCATGAACGCACCTTTTCTAGAACGCGGCCGAGGAACAAGTGATGCTCTAAACCTTCTGCAAGAACTGCATCGACGCCACCAGCTGTGACATCAATGAGATGTGTATCAGCAGTATTGGCTTTTGCAGCCGTGAGCGTCTTTCTAATCTCTGCGACTCTCTTATCGATTATACGAACAAGAACAACCAGGATGGTGAGAAGTGCTGCAACTACAACAACAACCACTACCCCAAGGATGTTTGCCCATAACCAGAGTGTGTGAACTTGTGATGACATCTACTTCAGCCTCCCAACCGCTTGCGACCCCGATTGAGGCCGTTTATAACAGATGTTGCGTATTCAATTGTTGTATTAAGACCCTTGAGGTTACCTGTATTGCGCTCAGCACCCTCTAGGCCGGTATTAATTCTCTTTGCCTGTCGACCAATATCAGCAGCGAGAATCAAGATTGGGACCACAAGGGCCACAACAACAATGACCACTACAAGGCCAATCATGTAACCAACGAGCCAACCGGTATGTATTCCAAATGCCATGTAGCGCTCCTTAGATTGATTCCGCGAAATCGCGAACAGGCTTCAAGCTTGCATTCACTGATGCAACCGAAGCTCCAACGGTCGATGTTTTGGCAACAATTACTTCAACGCCACCCTCGAGTGCCGCCAAAGTTGCTGTCACTGCACGTAGGTGCATGATCACTCGGACTAAACCAAGTGCTGCTGCTGCGATAATGAGCACCGCAAGAATTAATGTAATAACTGCATCTGTTGGCATCATAACCCCTTATCCGAGTAACTTCGAAACTGGACCTGCATAACGCACAGCGCCATTTGCTACATCAGCAATGACCTTGCCCGTTACTGCAAGTAACTCTGGTGTGGTGTCGAGTTCACCGATAAGTGCAACTCCCCCAGCTAATGCATCGTCAGCGGCGCCTCGGATGCGTTCAAGCGGTCCAAGAACTGCGCTAAGTAGCGCAAGAAGGACCGGAACGATGACTACCAAGAGAACTAAGTTCCCGATTGCCCATAAGCTCATCTTTTATTTCCTCTCTCTTGTTCTACTTGTTATCGACGTGCAACTGGCTTGTAAGGCATTACCAAACGAGTGTAAACCCGTCCGATTTGGTTCTTTGCAACATTAAGTCCAATCTGAATTCCGCTAGCAGCCTTTGGTCCACCGACAGAATTTGGATCTAATCCCAAAGAGATCGCCTTCATGCGAGCCTTCATGCTGTTGGCTGTTTGATTAACAAGAACTGCAGTTACATCTGCAACTAATCCACGACCAAACTGCGCAGCTGCACCTGAAATTACTAGATCAAGTGAGATGTTAACTTGAGTACCGCTTGGGATAGAGCTAAGCGCTGCTGTGAGCTTTGCCTGCGCTTCACCGCGACCTTTACGGTCTGCACCTGATGCATCGATATTAATTACTTTTTTAGCGTTGTCGCGGTTCACAACTTTTGCTGCCCCAGCGAATTCCAACTTAACAGGACCAGCAGAGATGATTACGTTGCCTTCGTAGTGATCCTTGCCAACTTCGTTCGTAAGGTCGGCACCTGGAATACATGCCGCTACTTGAGGAACGTTGTCGAAGAATTTCCAAACCGCATCGATCGGTTGATCAACTTCGATTGCTTGCGAGATGAGCATTTTGCCTCCTAGTTAACGGATTCTTTGAGAAAACTGCTTGGATCTTTTTCAAAACTTGTGCGACAACCTGGTGCACAAAAATAATATGTAACGCCTTCATATATAAATGGTCGATTTGAAACATCTGCAGCAACTGTCATTCCACAGACCAAATCAATAACCTCTGCGACCGAAGGTATTGCTCCAACGTATGAGCCAGCATCTACAAAGACGCCAGCTGCACGAAGTTGTACAAGCTCAGCCAAGATGGAGACTGCCATCTCACGGTGAGTTGTGTGCCCCAAATCCAATCCAGCGGGGATTCTGATCTGATCAATTTGAGTATCTGCAAATTTACGATCCTTAAGATATTCAAGCACTGCTTGACCACGCTTACGTGATGCGACGATACCTAGATATGCAGGACTCTTAGCTATAGCAATTTCTGCCGCCTCTTCATCACCATGTCCTTGAGTAGCAACGACAACAACACTCTTCGTGTTGACCATCTCTGGCTTGAATTCTGCAAGATCAATCAGATCGCAGTTCCAATCCAAAACTGAAAGAAGTGACTGCAGGGTTACTGCCATTGGTGAGCGACCAACAATCACAACACGTGGAGCTGATTGCATCGGCTCTACATAAATTTGTAACGCCCCTTCACTCTGGCAATTCATGGGAACGGTGTAAACGCCCTCCGGAACGTGAAGTGCTGCAAGTTCAGATTCTTGACCGAGCCAAATTAATTTAGCCTTGCCTTCTTCTAAAACTTTCTTCGCTTCACGAATAATGACCGGTTCAGCACAAGCTCCACCGATCCAGCCATACAAAGTTCCATCAGCAGTAATAATCGCACGAGAACCACTCTGGCCCGATGAAGGTCCCTGGCGCCAAACGACAGTAGCCATCACAAAAGATTCACCCTTTTGTTTCAGCTCTACTGCGCGTTCCATAACGCCAATACCTTCAACGGCCCGATTCATCATGTTAGTTAGTCGCCACTGCGTACTGGTGGCATTCCGCCAACATCTTTACCAGTTGTAAGAGCCTCATAAACGCGGTTTGGCATGAGAGGCATATCGATATTACGAACGCCCTTATCTTTTAGCGCGTTAACGACAGCGTTTACGAAGGCTGCTGGACCTGCAACGGTTGCGCACTCGCCAACACCCTTTGCACCAATTGGATGGTGTGGGCATGGCGTAACTACTTCGTATAACTCCCAGCCTGGTGTTTCCCAAGCAGTTGGTAGCAAGAAGTCCATGTAGTTCGCTCCGATGCAGTTACCTTCTTCATCGTAAGTTTGGTACTGCATGTTTGCCATTGCGTAAGCCTCGGTAAGTCCACCCATGATCTGTCCTTCAACAATCATTGGGTTAATACGAACTCCGCAGTCATCAACTGCAACGAATTGAAGAACATCCCAGACACCAGTCTCAGGATCGATCTCAACTTTGCAGATGTAACATGCAAACGGCCATGTAAGGTTTGGTGGATCGTAATAAGCAGTATTTTCCAGACCTGGTTCCATTCCATCAGGCATATTGCTGTAAGCAGCCATTGCACATTCTTGGATTGTCACACCACGATCCTTATTACTGCGAACATAGAAACGACCTAGCTCCCACTCAATATCTTCTTCAGATAC
>CAIVOW010000128.1 GCA_903907665.1 uncultured Actinomycetes bacterium
AGTTCGTGGGTTAATTTTCCATCGGGGCGGCGGGTCATAGTCGAATCCTATTTCTTATCCGCAAGCTGTAAGAACAGTGGCGATAAATCGGCGCGCTCACCAGATGCTTGAATTCGACCATCAGCAACCGCATCAGCCCAGGTTATTTCCCCAGATCGCAGAGTTAGTAAAACTTCGGCGCTCATCTCAACCACATTGGGTGGGGTGCCGCGAGTGTGCTTTGGCCCGTCACCACATTGAATCGCCGAGTAAGGCGGAATTCGAAGTTCAACACTGTGACCTGGTGCAAGTTTAGAAATTTCGGCAAGGATATTCTTAACTTGCTGCATAATTTCTGGATCTCGCATGGTTATTCAATCTACTCAGTTAACCAAAGAGTTTCGGAAAAGTTTCGGTATGCGCTTTTGAAAGTTCTTCGATTGAAATCTTTGTTTCGTTTATTACTAGCTCAGTTCCACCAGATGTTCCAATCTTATAAATTGGAATTTGGTATTTTCCAGCCAGAGCGACAATCGCATTTGTGTCGGATTCTTCAATCGCCACAAGCACTCGGCCAGGTGTTTCACTTAGCAGTTCAACGGCGGCATTAGTTAACGAAACTTGGGCGCCGATCTTATTTTTCAAAACTGTTTCCACCAGTGTTGCGGCAAGCCCACCATTGCTGACATCGTGTGCTGCTTGGAAAATACTTTGGCCATCAAGTAATAGATTTACAAGACGTGCTTCCATCGCTAGGTCAGATTTTGGCGCGATGTTACCGATCTCGCCATGGAGATAAGCCCATTCACTTCCGGATAAATTTGAGCCTACTTTGCCAATTAAATAAAGATCAAGGCCACTCTTTGGTAGTCCCATAGGTGTGCGCTTGCGAACATCTTGAATAACACCAAGCACACCAATGACTGGGGTTGGCAAAATTGCAACGCTTCCGGTTTGGTTATAGAACGAGACGTTGCCGCCAGTAACAGGTAATCCAAGTTCAAGACACGCGTCTGCAAGACCGCGAACAGTTTCGGCAAATTGCCACATAACTCCTGGATCTTCCGGTGAGCCAAAGTTCAAACAGTTAGTTACTGCCAATGGTTTCGCACCGGTAGTCGCGATATTTCGGCAGCTTTCAGCGAGTGCTAACTTTGCGCCTTCATAAGGATCAAGGTAGGACCAACGAGCATTTGCATCGGTTGATACTGCAACACCTAGATTTGTCTTCTCATCAATGCGAATCAAGCCAGAATCTTCGGGCTGGGCAAGAACGGTATTTCCTTGCACATATTTATCGTATTGCGATGTCACCCAAGATTTATCCGCAATATTTGGGCTGGCAATTAATTTCAAGATTGCAGCTTTTATTTCGGCAGCAGTTTCTGGCATTGGAACTTTTAGCTCTTTTGCTGCTAATTCTGCAACATATGCTGGCTTTGCAATTGGGCGGTTATAGACCGGGCCATCGTGGGCAACAGTGCGGGGTGGGACATCAACAATTAGTTCACCATTAAAAGTAATGTTTAGCCGTTCACCGGAAGTAACTTCGCCAATAACAGTTGCCGTGACATCCCACTTCTTGCAGATTCCGAGGAAGTGTTTGATGTTTGCGGGTTCAACAATCGCACACATCCGCTCTTGTGATTCACTCATCAGAATTTCTTCTGGCGATAGCGATGGATCGCGTAGTGGCACTTTTTCAAGTTGGATCTCCATGCCACCACTGCCGGCTGATGCGAGTTCGCTAGTTGCACAGGAAAGTCCAGCGCCACCAAGATCTTGAATACCTACAACTAAATCTGCGGCAAAGATTTCTAAACAGCATTCGATCAAAACTTTTTCGGCAAATGGATCGCCAACT
>CAIVOW010000129.1 GCA_903907665.1 uncultured Actinomycetes bacterium
AACATGGTTAATTCTTCATCTGTTGTCATCATTGCGACACAGGGTCATGGTGATGAAGAAGCAACAGAGACTGCGCTGCCAGCAAGTCCTGCATATCTCGGCGTCGTTGCATCACGTAAGCGTGGAGCTGCAGTTCTTTCATATCTCGAAGATCGCGGTTTTGCTAAAACTCAGATAGATACAGTTAATTTGCCAGCAGGTTTAGATCTCGGACACACAACTCACCGCGAGATGGCAGTTTCAATTCTCGCGCAACTAGTTCAACTCCGTGCTGCTGGATCTCTGACACAGAAGGCAACACCAAACTTGCTTCAGATGGCTCAGCCAACTGAGGTTATCGACTTGGTTTGTGGAATGACTGTAGCTGCTGAAAAATCAAATCGTCCCTTTGAATATGAAGGAACGACCTATTACTTCTGTGCGCCAGGGTGTCGTACAACGTTTGAAAAAGATCCATCCTCATTCATCAACCAGGAGGCAAAATGCTAATCTCGCAGACGATAGTCGTTGATCAACCGATCGACGATGTATGGAAATTCTTTGATGATATTCCACAACTAGCAGCATGTATTCCTGGTGCTGACCTAACCGACAAGCTTGGAACAGATCACTACGGTGGAGATGTCATCATTTCTGCAGGTCCAGTGAAACTTGAATTTGCGGGACAGGCAAAGGTAGCCAGCCGCGATAATGCCAAGAAGACTATTACTCTCGATGCATCTGGCTCAGATAAGAAAGGCCGCGGAGAAGCGCAAGCAATTCTCGTTGCAGCGCTCAACCCGGTTGCCGGTGGAACTTCAGTAAAGATTTCACTCGATCTCGTAGTTTCCGGTGCCGCTGCTCAATTTGGACGAGGACTTATTGCGGATGTAACAGCAGTTTTGGTTAATCAGACAGCTGGCAGCATGCAAGCGCGTATGAAGGCAATCGAAATGGGTCTTGATCCAAATACTGTTGGTGGTCCAAAAGCTGCGAGCGGTGTTGCGATTGCAATGACAGTTGTAAAGAAGGCAGCGACAAGAGTCTTCTCGCGCTTCTTCCTTCCATATCAACCAGTAGCACGTCGATAACGAGAGAGAAAGGAAAACAAATGAGTCTTTGGGGAATCGGAAATCTGGTTCTGTTAGTTGTCATCGTTCCAGTTCTCGTTGCACTACTCAACTCGGTCCTTGGGCCGCTAGAGCGCATTCGTGGGGCAGCAGATGATGCACTAGGCGGAGGAGTCGCTTTGATTTGCGAACTAAACACCACACCAGAATTACTTTCGAAGACAGATAACGTCATCAAGGAAGTGGCTAACGGAGCAGTTCGTTACGCCGGTCCAGTTTCTAAGTTGCTGGGATAGGGGAGAGAAGATGCCACAACAAGCAGTATTTACTTTAATTTTGGCAACGCTCATTATTGCCGCTGCAGCCCTTGGGTTGTCTCGCGTGATTTTGCACCTGCGTTCAGTTGTTAAATCACTCGATGCACTTGAAGGCGGAGTAGCAGTAATCGTTGCTAAGACTGCAACAGTCCCATCTGTTGTATCTTCAGTAAACGCCAGCCTCAAGCCAGTACGCGACTTCGCGGAATCGATCTAGGGGGGGTAATCATGGACTTCACTAATCACACAGGTTGGCTCGTGGGTTACGTCATTGCAACAGTAGTTGTACTTGTCGTTGTTGCTCTCGTAGTCCCAATCTTGCTTCTTGCTCACAAAATTGGTGGACAAGCACAGCGCATCAACTCAGGTCTTGAAGGAGCGGTTGTAAATACTGCCGGCCTTAAGGGACTTAAGGTAACTATCGCATCGGCTACTGCGATTGTTGCTGGCCTCAATCGTGGCCGTACGAAGTTGGGAGGCTAAGCAGATGGATTCAAATACTCACTCACTCTGGGTTTTAGCAAATATTCTTGGTGCAGTCGTAGTTGTGGCAGTCGCTGCGCTATTGACTATCCTGGTTCTGCTAGTTCGAGTTATTGATAAGCGAGTTACACAGATTCGCGCAACCCTCACTTCTGCTAAGGCAAATACTGCCAATACTGCGCTCATCAATGAGACAGCAGCTGCGGTAGATGCAGTTCTTGCAGAGGGCCTGGAACACCACTTATTCCTCGGACGTGTATTGGATAAGGTGCGCTCATGAACAGCCTTCAACTTTTCTCGG
>CAIVOW010000130.1 GCA_903907665.1 uncultured Actinomycetes bacterium
AAACGTTTTCAAGCAGCACAGGTTGTCGCCAAGGCTGCACAACTAGAAGCAGATCGCACTAAGTTGGCCCAAGTTGCAGCAACAAATAAAGTTGCGGCCGCTAAGAAAATTGCTGACGATGCCAAGGCTGCGCAACAAGTCGAAGTCGATAAATTGAAGATTGTGCAAAATAGATTGGCCGTTGAACTTGTCCAAGCTAAGAACACTAGAGTGACTTTAGAACAACAACGCCAGCTTGCGCTTCTTGAAGAAGCAAACGCAAATATCGCAGCCAACACACCAGGACAATTTAAAGTGTGGCCAGATCGTGGCTTAACTGGTCGTTCCACAATTCGTTCTACTGAAGCAATTAGAACCGCGGCGGTTGCCTACGCAAAGAAGCAAGTCCAAGCTCGTCGGCCATACATTTGGGGTGCGCAAGGTCCAAAGGCATTTGATTGTTCCGGATTGGTTTATGCAGCTTATAGATCTGCAGGTTTGGATTATCCAAACTGGGGACGCTTAAATGCAGCGCTCTACTTTGTTGCAACCAAACGCGTCCCATTTAGCGATTTAGTACCAGGGGATCTACTTTTCTATTCTTACGATGGCTCAGTTCAAAATATCCACCACATCACAATTTATGCGGGAAATGGCATGATGTGGGAGGCTAATTCTAGAAAAGTAGGCTTGATTTACTCAAACATGTACAGCATCAAAGGCTTGATGCCATCTGGCGGTCGCGTTTAAATCTTTTGTAGAGTGCACCTTGTGAGCACTCGTTCCCCAGCATTACTAAAAGTGCGTCAAGCGGTTCGACCATGGCTTGCCGATCTGCCAAGTAATTCCAGGGTATTAGTTGGAGTTTCTGGTGGTGCAGATTCAATGGCACTTGCTATTTCGCTTCATTTAGAGAGTATTGCTAAGAAGATTCAAGTCATTCCTGTTGTAGTAGATCATGGCTTACAAAGCGATTCAGCCGAAGTCGCTAAATCAGTTGTTGCAAAATTAATTAAACTCGGTTTTGAAGATGTATTCACCGCCCGCGCGCATGTCACAATGCAAGATGGAGTTGAAGCTTCAGCGCGGCGTGCGAGATATCAAATTTTTAACCAAGCGCTTGATACTTATTCTGCAAGCGTATTCTTTTTGGGGCATACCTTGGATGATCAAGCAGAATCTGTTTTGCTTGGCTTAGCCCGCGGGTCAGGTACAAAATCATTATCGGGTATGCCTGAAGTTACTGGACCATTTATTCGACCGCTCTTAAATATTGAAAGTGCTACAACCGATGCCGCTTGCTTGGAATATGAAATTGAGTTTTGGAATGATCCTCATAATTTGAATGAAGATTTCCGCCGAGTTCGAGTTCGTAAGCACATCATTCCTGCAATGGAAGAAAACCTGGGTCCAGGAATTACCGAAGCGCTTGCACGGTCAGCACGACTACTTAGAGAAGACGCCACCGCGTTAGAGGATTGGGCAGCACGGATTTATAGTGAGCTCGATCCTAAAAGCCTTGATGTTGAAGTGTTAGCCGGGGTACCCAAAGCGGTTCGTAGCCGGGTGATTCGGTTAGCGATTTATGCCGCCGGGGCGCCATCAGGCTCAATTTCGGCAGACCATATCGTTCCGATCGAGGCGCTGATCACAAATTGGCATGGCCAAGGCAGCGCGGACCTCCCTGGTGGTGTGAAGGTTGCCCGAATTTCGGGCAGACTTTCGCTCTCGACACCGGCCTAAATTCAAGCAAGACCAGCGAACTAGAAGGAAGAGCGAAACTTTGAATCTAAATACCAGCGGAAGCGATATTGAAAGTGTTGTTGTTACCCAAGAGCAGATTCAAACACGACTTGCAGCTTTGGCCATACAAGTAGAAAAGGATTATGTCGGGCGTGATCTCTTACTAATAGGTGTACTGAAGGGCGCCGTTATGACAATGGCTGATTTTTCTAGATCTCTTCAACGTCACGTAGAGATGGATTGGATGGCAGTTTCCTCTTACGGATCAGGAACTAAGTCCAGTGGTGTTGTCCGCATTCTTAAGGATTTAGATCGCGATATCACCGGACGCGAAGTTGTAATTGTTGAAGATATTGTGGACACCGGTTTAACTCTCGCTTGGTTAAAATCCAACTTAGAATCTCGCGGCGCTAAGAGCGTTGAAATACTTACCCTCCTTAGAAAACCAGAAGCCGCAAAAGTAAGTGTTGATGTTAAATATGTTGGCTTTGATATTCCAACCGAGTTCGTTGTTGGCTATGGCTTAGATTTCAATGAAAAATACCGTAACTTAGATTTCATCGGTGTCTTAGCAAAGCATATGTATTCATGACACCTAAGAAACCTGCGAAAGCGCAGCCCACTAAGAAGAGTAGTTCTTCTCCTGATCGGAAGCTAAAACTGAAAAAACCTCAGTTTCGACGTATTTTGCGCGGCCCGCTTTTCTGGATTGTTCTCGCGCTGTTGGTCGTCAGTGTGGTTGGCCGGATATCCACAAGCGGGGATCAATTTATTAAAGTTGAAACCTCCACAATCTTGGCTGCGATTTCCTCCGACAAAGTTGATTCAGCACTGGTTATTGATAAAGATCAAAAAGTAGAAGTCATTCTCAAATCGGGTAACTACATAAAAGGCTCTAAAAAGCTCTATGCATCGTACGTTTCTGGTGAAGAACCACTAATAATTGAATTATTAACTAGTAATCCGCCACCAAAGGAGTGGGATGTAAAAGTTCCAACGCAATCTTTCTTGATGTCGATGTTCTTGAGTTTTGCGCCGATCCTTTTAATCGGTTTCCTCTTCTTACTATTTATGGGAAATGCTCAAGGGGGAAATCGAGTATTTTCCTTTGGAAAATCGCGCGCGAAGCTGCAGAGTCCAGAGACCCCTAAAAGCACTTTTGCTGACGTTGCAGGTGCTGATGAAGCGGTAGCCGAACTAACGGAGATAAAAGATTTCTTGGCAGCGCCACAGAAATATCAAGATATCGGTGCAAAAATTCCCAAAGGCGTCCTTCTTTATGGACCTCCAGGAACTGGCAAGACACTTCTAGCTCGTGCAGTAGCAGGCGAGGCTAAAGTTCCTTTTTATTCCATCTCTGGCTCGGAATTCGTTGAAATGTTTGTAGGGGTTGGTGCATCACGTGTTCGGGACCTTTTTGCGAAAGCAAAAGAGAACGCCCCTGCAATAATTTTTGTTGATGAAATTGATGCAGTTGGACGTCAACGGGGTGCTGGCCTTGGTGGTGGACATGATGAACGTGAACAGACTTTGAATCAGCTATTGGTTGAAATGGATGGCTTTGAGGCAAATGCTCAAGTAATTTTGATTGCAGCAACAAACCGGCCAGATGTTTTGGATCCAGCGCTCCTTCGGCCAGGAAGATTTGATCGCCAGATCCCAGTTGATCGACCAGACCTTAAGGGTCGCACTGCGATACTTGAAGTACATGCAAAAGGAAAGCCAATTGCTAAAACTGTTAAATTAGAGGATTTCGCCAGGCGCACGCCAGGATTTACGGGTGCGGATTTAGCAAATGTGCTTAATGAAGCGGCTTTACTAACCGCGCGTGAAAATGAAAAAACAATCACAACTCGAGCCCTGGATGAAGCAATAGATCGTGTTATGGCGGGTCCACAACGTACCAGTCGGTTAATGACTGAAGAAGAGCGCCGAATTACTGCCTATCACGAAGGCGGCCATGCCCTTGTCGCACATGCACTTCCACATACCGATCCCGTTCATAAAATTACAATTATGCCGCGCGGTCGTGCTCTCGGTTACACAATGATTTTGCCGGATGAAGATCGTTATGCGACTACGCGAAATCAGATGTTGGATCAATTAGCGTATTCACTCGGAGGACGCGCTGCCGAAGAACTTATTTTCCACGATCCAACCACCGGCGCTTCAAACGATATTGAGAAGGCTACAAATCTTGCGCGCGCGATGGTCACGCAATATGGAATGACAGAGCGAATTGGTGCCATAAAACTTGGCGTAAGTGAGGGAGAACCATTCTTGGGAAAGAGCTATGGTCACCAACGCGACTATTCGGAAAGTGTTGCCGGAATTGTTGATCAAGAGATTCACGATCTCATCGCTAATGCCCACCAAGAGGCCTACGACATCCTCGTTGCCAATCGCGAGGTATTGGATAATTTGGTCGTGGTACTTCTGGAAAAAGAAACCTTATTAAAAGAGGAAATTGAGAAGATCTTTAAGAAAGTTAAAATGGTTTCCAGGCGTCCAGCATGGACTGGTTCCAAGAGTCGCGTTCCAAGTGATCAACCACCTGTTGCTCTCGCCCCCGCCAAACCATTCGCACCAGAAATTGTTCAAGCCACATCCCAAACTCCAAAGCTGCGAAAGAAAGCCACCCCGCCAAGTGAATGAAGTAAACCCAGTTTCAATGGGGGCTCATGAAGGTGGCGCTAGTCGCGAATTCGATCAGGAACGTGCCGAACGTGCGGTATCTGAACTTTTATTAGCGATTGGCGAAGACCCAAATCGTGAAGGACTGAGAGAAACACCAGCAAGAGTTGCGCGTGCGCTAAAAGAAAACTTTGCTGGACTTTGGCAGAAGCCAGAAGAAGTGCTCTCCACAACCTTTGATATTGGGCATCGTGAACTAGTAATTGTTAGAGATATTGAGGTCTTTTCGCATTGCGAACATCATCTGACGCCATTTCACGGTGTTGCACATATTGGTTATATCCCTGGCGATAGTGGCCGCATCACTGGGCTTTCAAAGCTGGCACGTTTGGTTGATATGTATGCCAAGCGGCCACAGGTTCAAGAACGTTTAACCACCCAAATTGCTGATGCGATGGTGGAAGATTTAGAACCAGCAGGAGTAATTGTTGTAATCGATTGCGAACATTTATGCATGTCAATGCGAGGGGTGCGAAAATCTGCTGCCCGCACTATCACAAGCGCAGTCCGAGGTCATTTACGCAATCCTGCAACAAGAGCAGAAGCGATGAGCTTAATAACTGCAAATAAGAATTAAAATGAAATCAGATCGCACCCTGGTAATGGGGATATTAAATGTAACTCCTGACTCTTTTGCTGATGGTGGTAAGCATTTTGATTTTGCT
>CAIVOW010000131.1 GCA_903907665.1 uncultured Actinomycetes bacterium
GATGGGTAAACTCGAAAATAAGGAGTTGTAAAAAGGTCAATGATCAACGCTGAAATATCTGGATTGACCGACGCCGCAACCGCACCTGCAGGTTGACGCAAAATCATTTCTGCCGCCAGATTTGGACCTGTTATTAAACCAATTTGTTCAGTCCTTGATCCGAGTTCCTCAATAACAATTTCAGTCATGCGTGAATGAGTTTGAGCTTCAATTCCTTTAAGGGTACTTATAATTGGCTTGTCGAGTGGAAAGCTATCTTTCCACGCTAAAAGATTTTCCCTCAGGCTTTGTGCTGGGATTGCAAGAACGAGTGCATCTCCGAACTCAAAAACTTCGGCGACATTAGTTGTCGCGCGGATCGAGGAGGGAAGTTGAGCTCCTGGCAAGAAACTGTGATTAGTGTGGTCATTGTTGATTTCAGCAACAACAGAAATATTTCGGCCCCAGACCAAAACTTCTTGACCGGCATCAGCAAGTACCTGGGCAAGGGTGGTACCCCATGCTCCAGAACCTAGGACGCTAACGCGACTCATTCCTTATCTCGTTTCGCTTTCTTATAGTTGCCAGTTCGTGGCAGTTGTGAAGTATGTGGATCAAATATTTCAGCAGGGGCATATTCTCCCCTAATTTCCTCCAGGAGACGAGTTATCGCCGCCATCACGTATTGGGTAGCCTCTGTAAGCGCTACCGGGTCATCTTCCTTGCCTTTCCAGCGTGAAAAATCGAGAGCGCTACCTGCCCTAACGCTGACTTTGGTTCTGGTCCAAAATCTCGGGATCTTTCCGTAGCGAGGTAGAACTTTTTGAGCACCAAATTGAGCACATGGGATAACCGGCACCTGGGTAATGATGGCCAAGCGAGCAACGCCGGTCTTGGCGCGCATCGGCCAAAAATTCTCATCACGCGTCAGAGTTCCTTCGGGGTAAACGCCTAGACAATGCCCAGCTTTCAGAATTGCAATAGCGTGTTGAAGAGCATCGCGCGCGCTTTCAGTTTCTCGCTCAACTGGAATTTGGCCAGAGCCGGCAATAATTTTTCCAATAATTGGAACTTTGAAAACAGATGCTTTTCCGAGATAGCGAGGAGCACGGCCATTTTGATACAAGAATTGAGAAAAAATAAGTGGGTCTGCATACGAGATGTGATTGCATACAACAATCACGGGACCGCTCTGTGGAATGTTCTCCACGCCTTTCCAATCTCGCTTTGTAAAGAGAGTCAATATTGGAATGATTACACCTGCGCCGAATTTAAAATATGGATTAGTACCAAGTGGCTTGCCCGTAGGTGGCGCATATGTAATTGAGTTAATTGGTGTCTCGCTCATGTGTTTAGCCTAATCACAAATGAAAAAGAGGGAACCATTACTGGTCCCCTCTTTTATTAAAGTTTATTACTTCTTCTTTGCAACTTTCTTAACTGCCTTTTTAGGAGCGGCCTTCTTAGTCACTTTTTTAGCTGCCTTTTTAGGAGCTGCCTTCTTAGTCACTTTTTTAGCTGCCTTTTTAGGAGCTGCCTTCTTAACTGCCTTCTTAGGAGCTGCTTTCGCTGCCTTTACAGGAAGAACCTTTACAGGTGGCTTTGGAGCTGCTTCAAGCTTACGAGCACCTGAGATAACTTCCTTTAGCGCCTTTGCAGGGAGAAAACGAACTTTCTTGCTTGCCTTGATCTGAATTGTCTCGCCTGTGAAAGGGTTACGACCTTTACGTGCTGGGCGATCGACCTTCTTGAACTTACCGAAATCGTTAACCATTACATCTTCACCCTTGGAGATATTGCGAACGATGCTATCGAACACGATATCTACAGCGCGAGCTGCTTCCTTCTTTGAATCACCGAAGTGTGGCGCCAAGTAGGCGATGAACTGGGCTTTGTTCATGAATTTTCCCCTTAAATGCTTGAGTTTGTTAAGCAGTCGCTTAACATGAGTGAAAATCTACGCATAAATATAGGGTTTTTACGCAAGTATCACGGTGTGTCGCGAAAATAATATTTACTCTTACCTTCTTCGACATCGAAAAATCCACTTTTTATGCGTAAAAAACTCTCAATTACAGATTGAGTGTTATCACTGTTGCGCACTAGTTTTATTTAGCGGGAATGGTTTGAGGCTTGAAAGATGGGCGTTTTGCTTCAAAAACATCAACATCTGCAATGTTTTTGAGCGTTAAGCCGATGTCATCGAGCCCTTCCATCAAGCGCCAACGCGTGTAGTCATCAATCTCGAAGGCTACGATTTCAGAGTTAAAGCGCACGTTTTTTGCTTCTAAATCAACTGTGACCTCAAGCGCAGGGTTTGATTCAACCGCGTCCCAGATCGCTTCAATTTTCTCCTGCGGGATGATGACCGTTAACAATCCGGCCTTCTGTGAGTTGCCACGAAAAATATCTGCAAATCTGCTCGACAGTACGACCTTAAAACCATAGTTCTGTAGCGCCCACACCGCATGCTCGCGAGAAGAGCCGGTTCCAAAATCAGCCCCAGCAACAAGGATTGTTGCCCCTTTGTGCTCGGGCTTATTCATAACAAATTGCGGATCATTGCGCCAGGCCGAAAAGAGTCCATCTTCGAAACCGCTTTTGGTAACTCGCTTTAGATATACAGCAGGAATAATTTGATCGGTATCAACATTGGTGCGACGCAATGGAAGAACTGACCCAGTATGTGAAATAAATTTATCCATTTTTTCTCCTTACAAATCTGCCGGTGATGAGAGAGTCCCACGAATGGCAGTTGCTGCTGCTACTAGCGGACTAACTAGATGGGTACGGCCGCCTTTACCCTGACGACCCTCGAAATTGCGATTGCTCGTGGAAGCAGAACGCTCGCCTACGGCAAGTTGATCAGGATTCATACCAAGACACATTGAGCAGCCTGCTTGCCTCCACTCAGCTCCGAAATCCAAGAAAATTTTATCTAAGCCTTCTGCTTCTGCTTGAATGCGAACGCGAGCAGACCCAGGAACAACGAGCATGCGCGTTCCTGAAGCGAGCTTGTGGCCCTTGAGGACATCAGCGGCTGCTCGAAGATCTTCGATACGACCATTTGTGCATGACCCTAAAAAGACTGTGTCGATATGAATCTTTTTAAATGGCGTACCTGCTTCAAGGCCCATGTACACAAGTGCCCGCTCCGCCGCGCCACGCTCTTCGACATCTGCGATGTTGGCAGGGTTGGGAACAGACCCGTCTAAAGGTGCACCTTGCCCAGGGTTTGTTCCCCATGTGATGAAAGGTGAAATATCTTCAGCTTTGAGCGTGATTTCGTGGTCAAAAACTGCATCGGCATCTGAATTCAACGTCTTCCAATACTCAACTGCAGCATCCCAATCCGAGCCTTGAGGCGCATGTGGCTTGCTCTTGAGGTACTCAAATGTTTTTTCATCCGGCGCAATCAGACCAGCACGAGCGCCGGCTTCAATCGACATATTGCAGACAGTCATGCGAGCTTCCATAGAGAGCGCGCGTATCGCACTGCCACGGTATTCGATGACATATCCCTGTCCCCCACCAGTACCTATTTGGGCGATGATTGCAAGAATAATATCTTTTGACGTAACGCCAGCTTTAAGAACGCCTTCTACATTAATGGCCATTGTCTTTGGTTTTTCTTGCGGCAACGTTTGTGTTGCAAGGACGTGCTCAACTTGTGAAGTACCAATTCCAAATGCGAGCGCACCAAATGCGCCGTGAGTTGAGGTGTGCGAATCTCCGCAAACTATTGTCATGCCAGGCTGAGTTATTCCGAGCTGAGGCCCCACAACGTGGACGATGCCTTGGTCAATATCACCCAGCGAGTGAATACGAATTCCAAATTCTTTTGCATTATTGCGAAGAGTTTCGATCTGAAGCCGCGAGACTGGATCGGCAATCGGCTTATCGATATCAATGGTCGGCGTATTGTGATCTTCCGTAGCAATAGTGAGATCAGGGCGGCGAACTTTTCGGCCAGCTAGGCGCAATCCATCGAAAGCTTGTGGACTGGTGACTTCATGAATCAAATGAAGATCGATATAAAGAAGGTCAGGTTCCCCCGCAGCACTTCGCACCACGTGATCTGCCCATATCTTCTGCGCTAGCGTCTTTCCCATTGTCGTGCCTTTCGTTCCCATCAAGGCCGCGAGAGTTGCTTCTCACGGATTGAGATGGCAATATTAGAGTGTGGACAAGAAGAATAGCGGAGTCGGCGTTTTAGACAAAGCCGTAAAGATTCTCGCAACGCTAGAGAGCGGTCCGCACTCACTTTCAGAGCTTGTGGCTGCTACCAATATTGCCCGCCCAACGGCCCATCGATTGGCTGTAGCACTTGAATTTCATCGCATGGTCTCGCGCGACCTTATGGGTCGGTTCGTCCTTGGATCGCGTTCTGCAGAACTTGCCGCCGCTGCCGGAGAAGATCGATTGCTCGCAGTTGCAGGTCCAGCACTTGGAAACTTACGAGATGCAACGAGTGAAAGTGCCCAGCTCTACCGTCGCCAAGGTGATCAACGAATTTGCGTTGCAACGGCCGAAAGATTAAGTGGGCTTCGCGATTCAGTTCCTGTTGGAACAGTTCTCTCGATGCAAGCAGGTTCAGGCGCTCAAATTCTGATGGCCTGGGAAGAGCCCGATAAATTGCATCGTGGCTTGGTGGGAGCGAAATTCAATGCTGCCTCCCTCTCTGCTGTAAGAAGGCGCGGCTGGGCTCAATCAATTGGTGAACGAGAGGCTGGTGTGGCTTCTGTGTCAGCGCCGGTTCGTGGCCCGAATAACAAAGTAATCGCTGCTGTGGGAATTAGCGGCCCGATCGAACGGCTTGGTCGCCAACC
>CAIVOW010000132.1 GCA_903907665.1 uncultured Actinomycetes bacterium
CGTGGATCTGAATCTGAGCCATCGACAACATGCACAATTAAATCTGATTGCGAGACTTCTTCGAGAGTGGATTTAAATGCTTCTACTAACTGGTGCGGCAGGTGACGCACAAATCCAACAGTGTCGGAAAGTGTAAAGATGCGACCATCACTGGTTGTGGATTTGCGAACTGTTGGATCAAGCGTTGCAAAGAGCGCATTTTCAACGAGAACGCCAGCATTAGTCAGACGATTCATAAGCGATGACTTACCAGCATTGGTATATCCGGCAATTGCAACAGAAGGAATATTGTTTCTGCGACGCTCTTGGCGCATAGTGTCGCGGGCAGTCTTCATCTCTTTAATCTCACGACGCAGCTTTGCCATCTTGTCGTTGATCCGGCGACGATCAGTTTCAATCTTTGTTTCACCGGGACCGCGGCCGCCAATTCCACCTGCCTGGCGTGAGAGCGAATCACCCCAACCACGAAGGCGTGGCAGAAGATATGACATCTGCGCTAATTCAACTTGCGCCCTACCTTCACGCGACTTAGCGTGTTGTGCAAAAATATCTAAAATTAAAGCAGTGCGATCAATAACTTTAACTTTAACTTTCTGTTCAAGAGTACGAAGTTGTGCCGGTGAAAGCTCACCATCACAGACCACAGTGTCGGCGCCAGTCGCCATTACCGTCTGGCGTAGTTCTTCAACTTTTCCGGAACCAATAAATGTTGATGAATCTGGCTTATCGCGTCGTTGAATCAATCCATCCATCACTTCAGATCCCGCTGTTTCGGCTAGGGCTGCTAATTCCTTTAGTGAATTTTCTGCATCGACTGCTGTGCCATCTGTCCAAACACCCACTAAGACAACTTTTTCTAATCGCAACTGGCGATATTCAGCATCTGAGATATCTTGAAGTTCTGTAGAGAGTCCCGCAACGCGGCGCAACGCCTGGCGATCTTGTAAGTCGTGCTGTGTGCTTTCAGCGTAATTAGCATCGCTCTCTGCTGCATCGAATTCAGCTGCGGCCATAGCCGACTCACGAAGAAGCTGATCGATATCTATATCAAGTGGTTCATCCTTCACAGATATTTGCTCACATCATGATCGGCAAGAATGACTGCAGGCCCAATTAAAGTTGCATTGCTATGACCATCCGTATCTACCACAAGGCGACCACCCGGAGGATTGATAACCCAATGTGAAGGTATCGACTTGCCCATACGCAAGGTCGCTGCCATTGCAACGGCGCAGGTACCGGTTCCACACGATTGTGTTTCACCAACTCCCCGCTCATGCACACGCATTGCTAATTCGCCATTCTCAAGTATTTGAACAAATTCAACGTTGACACCTTCTGGATAAGCCTCTGGTGGATCAACTTCAGGAGCAACAAGGAGGTCACCGATTTCAGAAAGATCATCAACAAATACAACGGCATGAGGATTACCGACGCTTATGTTGTAGGCCGGCCAAGATTTTCCATTAGCACTTACGGCAACTTCAGGATATTCATCATCAAGAATTGCTTTGCCCATGTTGACAGAGATATCCGCGTCATTTGGTGCTGCTAAAAATCGCATTCCTGCCCGAGTGTTAATGCCAAAGATACCTTCAGGTTGGTGGCCCCGCTCAACTAAATAGCGAGCCATAACGCGAATTCCATTTCCGCACATTTCAGCAAGGGAGCCATCACCATTGCGGTAATCCATAAACCATTTGCCATCTATTTTCGCAATGCGGATAAGTCCATCAGAACCAATGCCGGTCTCTCGGTCACAGATGCGGCGTACTTGCTCGACAGAAATATCTAGCTGATTCTCAGGATCAAAGAGCAGCACAAAATCATTGTGTGTTCCATGGCCATAGGTTGCAATCATGATTTGATAATAGACGCTAGAACGCGCTCTAGGTGAACGCTAGTGCTGGCTGGCTCAAGCCATGAAATACGCTCATCACGCGTAAACCAGGTTTCTTGGCGCCGGGCATATTGGCGGGTGGCAATTTTGGTTTCAGTTTTGGGATCTGCGCATAACCCGCTCTTTGCAGAGATGATCTGGGCATATCCCAACGCAGCTTGGGCTGTCTTGCCTTCAAGAAGTCCCATTTCAATTAATTTCTCAACTTCAATTTCTAAGCCACTTTCCCACA
>CAIVOW010000133.1 GCA_903907665.1 uncultured Actinomycetes bacterium
ATCAACTTTCGATTTCACAAGTAAGTAAATTACTCAAAAAGAAGGAAGTTTCTCCAGTCGAACTAACCAAGATCTGCCTGGATAGAATCGAAGAATTTAATCCAAAGCTAAATGCATTCATCGCGGTTTATGCCGATGATGCAATAAAGCAAGCCAAGAAGGCTGAGCGCGAGATTGCGCGTAACGACTACAGAGGCAAGCTTCATGGCGTCCCTCTGGCCATTAAAGATAATATTTATTTCGAAGGCCGCGTCACGACAATGGGATCTAAAATCCATAAAGATTTCGTATCGGATTTTGATGCCACAACTGTTATCAAGCTTAGAAAAAGTGGCGCAATCTTTTTAGGTAAGACCAATATGCACGAGTACGCACTGGGTGCAACAACAGATAATCCGCATTATGGAACGTGTCGAAATCCATGGCACTTAGGCAAGATTCCTGGCGGTTCAAGTGGTGGTTCTGCTGCTGCCGTTTCTGCTTATTTGGCGTATGGCGCACTGGGAACAGATACCTCGGGCTCTATTCGTGTACCTGCTGCAGCTTGTGGTCTTGTTGGCCTAAAGGCAACTTATGGCAGAGTAAGTAAGTACGGCTGTTTCCCAGAGGCGTGGAGCCTAGATCACATTGGACCACTAACGCGCACAGTCGAAGATGCTGCGATTATTTTTGATGCAATAAGTGGCGGTGATGTGAATGATCCAACCTGCCTAGATTTAAAGCCAACGAATTTAGCCAAGAAGATAGATGGCGATGTGAGCAAGCTGACGATTGGTATCGAGGAAGACTTCTTCTTCCACTTTACTGATGAAGATGTTGAGCGACAGGTTCGGGCCACCATCAGCCAGCTAAAGAAGATGGGCGCAAAAGTGAAGACAGTAAAGATCCCATCTCTAAAAGATGCCTTCTGGGCTTTAACGATGATTGATACTTCTGAAACCACTGCAGTGCACCAACCATTGATGCGTGATCATGCAAAGGATTACGGAACTGATGTTCGATTCTTGATTGAATGTGGGTATCTTCCTTCTGCAGTTGATTACTTGCAGGCTCTTCAACTTCGTCGAAAAATCCAACAAGAGGTTTCTGCCGTCTTTGAAGAGGTTGATGTTTTGTTGGCACCAACTCTTCCTAGCAAGACTCCATCTGTTGGTGAACTTACGAGTGTGATTAATGGGAAGTCAGTCGACACAATCGAGACATGTATGCACAATGTCGGACCAGGCAATTTACTGGGCCTTCCATCAATCTCGATGCCATGTGGAATTATTGATGGAATTCCCGTCGGCATTGAAATTATTGGTGGGCCACTGCAAGAGTTGAATGTTCTCAATCTTGCAAAAGGCCTGGAATCAACTAATCCGCTGGGTGCTCACGTTCCAACGGCCTACCTTTCTTGAGTTCCTTGACTCACTTGAGTGATACATCTCCATCAGGAAAGCCTCGAGCGCGAGCTTTAGGTATTCAATTTCCTGGGCAAACGGGAGCGTTCAACGCAATAACGGATGTACCTGGAGTTGAAGTTGGATATGTCACCAAGATAGAAGGCCAAAATATTCGCACTGGGGTGACCGCAATATTGCCACGTGGAAAAGTTGATGTAGGAGTTGCGTGTGCTGCAGCTTTTTATTCATTGAACGGTAACGGCGAAATGACCGGAACGATTTGGATTGAGGAGTCTGGCTCACTTGCGATGCCTATTCTGATTACAAACACCCACGCAGTAGGTCAAGTACATAGCGGGGTAATCGAATGGGTGGCCGAAAACAAGCCTGCTGTTGCAGCGCAATGGCTTCTCCCAGTGGTCGCAGAAACGTGGGATGGATACCTTAATGAAATCAACAACATTGTTATTTCAAAAGAGGATGCTAAGAACGCTATAAATTCCGCAGAATCTGGATCTATTGATGAAGGTTCTGTCGGTGGCGGCACCGGGATGAATTGCTACCAATACAAAGGCGGTTCAGGCACATCCTCTCGGACTGTGAAGTATGCGGATAAGCAATATGCCGTTGGTGCATTTGTGCAAGCTAACTTTGGTGATCGAGATGAGCTAACCATTAGGGGAGTCTCGATGCAGAACACTGTTATTCCCAATCCCATCGCAGATACAGATTGGTTTGAGAAGGATATGCAAAGGTCTACGCCCCCAGGTGGCGCTGGGTCTGTCATAGTTGTTATCGCTACCGATGCGCCATTGCTGCCACTTCAATGTAAGGCCCTAGCAAAACGAGTTCCCATGGGACTTGCTCGTACTGGAACTACTGGAAGCCACTTTTCTGGAGATATCTTTTTAGCGTTCTCCACGGCAAACAAAGGTTCTTTTGAGAGTGAATTTCCGATCGGTGAACCAACCGAAGCCGACTATGACACATCACAATCAATTCCTTGGGGCCGCATGGATCCTTTTTATACTGCTGTCGTCCAAGCTGTTGAAGAAGCTGTCATTAATGCCTTAGTTGTGAATGAAGATATAGCGGGGCGAGACGGACATAAGAGTTTTGCGCTCACACATGAATTGATTCAATCTAAATTTCCGCGTGACTAGCAGAATACTGCTACTTCCTCTTCTTCTACTTCTTCTCAGCCAACCTAGCTTTCACCATTGCTTGCAAGAGTTTGGCGTCAACGTTCCAATCATTAGGAACACCTATCGTTTTCTTATTCACAACTAAATCCGGCATCTTTACCAGCTTTGATTCAAAAGTAGCTAGGACGTCTTTGCTCCATGGCGCAAGCAAAATATGATTCTTTGAGGCAGAAATGCCAAAAATATACTTGGTCTCATCCTTGAGCATTGGTTGATTCCATGCGATCACAAGTTCTAGTTCAGGATATTTGGATGTGATGGCTTTGAATATTGCCTTTATTGTCTTTACCTGTTTGGCATCGATTGTTCTGTAATACTCAGTCGGTGTTGTAAAACGCTTGGCGGATATTGACCCTCGCGAGTACATGACTAGGGCATTGGCATGAGCCTGAGAGAAGCCATGATTTTCACGCAGATAAGCGATCTGTTGTGGGTACTTTTCATCTGATAGTTCAGCCATGACTTTAAACCAGTAAGACATTTTTTCGCCATGCTTTTTTTCGATTGCTGGGAAATGTGCTTCCCTACCCTTATCTACTGGTAAATCTTTAGCTGCCATCAGTGGAACTTTCTTATTTAGAATTCATGGCGCTGATTAACTCATACATAATATGAGATGCAGCAATTCCAGTTATCTGGGCATGGTCATAGGCAGGGGCAACTTCTACAATGTCAGCGCCAACAATGTTCATATTGGATGTCGAACGCAGTACGGATAGAAGTTCACGGCTAGTCAATCCGCCGGCTTCCGGAGTTCCAGTACCAGGTGCATGCGCAGGATCAAGAACGTCAATATCGATACTGATATAAAGTGGACGCGCTCCTACTCGAGCTTGCATCTTTTGAATAGCCGCAGCAACGCCAAGATCTTGGAATTCAATGCTGGTAAACATTTGAAAGCCAAGCGCCTTGTCATCGGTAAGATCTTTTGCCGAATAAAGGGGACCACGCAGTCCAATGTGCATGCAACCTTCAGGATCTAGAAGTCCTTCTTCACTCGCACGCCTAAATGTAGTTCCATGCGTATAGTCAGCGCCGAAATAGGAGTCCCAAGTATCCAAATGTGCATCGAAATGTACGACGCTTATTGGACCATGTTTTGCCTTAAGGCTGCGCAAAATAGGAAGAGTGATGGTGTGATCTCCGCCGATTGTGACAATTCGCTTAGCTCTTTCTAAAAGTTGGTCATAACCTTTACGGATATTGGCAATGGCTTCTTCAATATCAAATGGATTAGCAGCAATATCTCCAGCATCGACAACTTGATGGTTTGCAAAGGGCGAAACATTTGTCGCAGGATTATATGGTCGCAATAGGCGCGAGGATTCGCGAACGTGGCTTGGACCAAAACGCGCCCCAGGTCGATAAGAAACTCCGCTATCAAATGGAACTCCGACTATCGCAATATCCGCCGAGGTAACTGAATCAATTCCGGGCAACAGTGCAAAAGTCGC
>CAIVOW010000134.1 GCA_903907665.1 uncultured Actinomycetes bacterium
ACCCAATATTTTGCGCTTTCGTTTAGGTAAGAAAGATGGCGTAGATATTGAGCTGATGGCCAAGGCACCCGGTGATCATCTGTCGACTATTCCGGTGCAACTCAATGTTGAATTTAGCGCAGCGCTCGGTGAGCGCCAAGAAGCTTATGAGCGCCTCATTCGCGCTGCCATGATTGGCGATCACATGCGATTTACTCGTATTGATTCAGTCCTGGAGACGTGGCGAATTGTTCAGGGAATTTTAAACGGAGAAGCGCCAGTCCACCCATACTTTGTCGGAACATGGGGCCCAGATAATGCAGATGAATTAGTTGGGGGACACTGGATAGATCTCTAGCGTTATTAGAGTTACTTCTTTTTTGAAAAGGCTTGATCTATTTCATCTCGCGTTTAATCACAATAGCCGCATATGCAATTCCATCAATGGCTGCAAGGTGCAGAGTGGAATCAACTGGTAAGTCTTGGTTTACAACAGCTTCAATATCAGGGTGTAAATCTGTTGTTGCGCGGCGCACATACGTTGCGCTCCCAATGAGAACGCGTCTATCTTTCGGCAGAAGTGTATTGTCGCCAGAATTATCGCGAACGACCGCCGCGTAGCCGCGTTCGGTGTTATGGCTATATCCCGTCGAGAGAAATTCATAAGGCGCTTTCATATTATCGATTATTAAGTTATTAACTTTTGTTCCTTGATTTTTGAGAACGCTAGCTATGCACGAGCGGATAACACCTTCATCCAGAGTAGTACCTCGAATATTTCCTAGAGGCGCGGGGATAATAATGAGATCAGTAACGCTGAAATGTTCTGTCAGAGATGGGGCGTGCTTACCGCGTGTTGAATGAGAGGAGCTTCGATTACGCCCAAAAAGTTTTGCGAGGAAACCCATTGTTTTTCTACCTTCTATTTCTTGCCATTGAGTGCATCTAAAAACGAACTGTGCAAAGTCGAATTACTAGATACCCCACTACCGCCATGAGGTCCATCGACTCCATCTAAATTTGTAAAACGCCCACCGGCCTCTCGAACAATGACATCCAATGCAGCCATATCCCATAACGCCAAGATTGGCTCTACTGCGATATCAGCAGCACCTTCTGCAACAAGTAAGTGCGACCAAAAGTCACCTATACCGCGCGTGCGCCAAACTTTTTGTTGCAAAGCAAGCATTGGCTCTTTTCGATTACCCCATCCCACAAGGTCGCTATACAAGAGTTGAGAATCTTCAAGTTGTGAAATTGCAGATACGTGAATTTTCTTTTTCGGAGCACCATTAGCCACTACATACGCCCCATGTCCTGCTGCTGCGCTCCACCGCCTTGCTAGTGCGGGTGCAGAGACAACGCCAACTACAACTTCATGCTCTGGGGAAACCAAGCCAATCAGAGTTGCCCAAACCGGAATTCCTCGCACAAAGTTTTTTGTGCCATCAATAGGATCTATAACCCAGTAGTACTTACCGCTGGTATCAGAAGGTGCGCCGTACTCTTCACCGATTACAAGATCATCGGGCCGATTCTCGGAAATCAATTCTCGTATTTTTCGTTCGGTCGCCTTATCGGCATCCGTTACTGGAGTTGCATCAGGCTTGGTTTCAATAACCAAATCTAAAGATTGATATCTAGCCAAGGTGATTGCGTCTGCAGCATCGGCCATTTGCTGGGCGAGTGCGAGATCCTCAAGCAGGTTGCGGGTGGAAGAAGTCACGAGTGAAGGTTACCGCTCGCGAAGCAGTCCACGAAGATTTATAAGTCGAGCCTTAGAGTCTTCGGTTAATTCCCAGTGGTTGAGGGCGCAATCTTCTTCATCATGTGAACAGTTTCGAGGACAATGCTCGATCGCCTCATTGAATTCTGAAAATGCCCGAATCACTCGGTCGCGCTCCACGTGTGCCAGACCAAATGAACGAACTCCTGGAGTATCAATAATCCATGTTCCTTTATCGTGAGGAACTGAATCGAGTGACAGTGCAACGGCGCTAGAGGAAGTATGGCGCCCCCTGCCAGTTGTCGTATTTACAACACCGGTCGCGCGCACGTCTTGGCCAAAGAGCGCATTTACGAGAGTGGACTTACCAACACCGGAATGACCCAGCAAGACAGTTCGCCTAGCTTCAAGATGTTGCTTGAGCTCAGTTAAATTTGAGTCCCTTTGAATTTGGACTGATGCCACCTTAAGAGTTTCATATGGTGCTAAGAATTCGGCAGGATCAGATAAGTCACGTTTTGTCACAATAATGAGGGGAGTGATGCCCTGATCAAAGGCGACGACCAAGGCCCGGTCCACAAATCCATGGCGCGGTTCTGGGTCAGCAGCCGCAATCACGATTGCAATTTGATCAACATTGGAAACAATCATTCTCTCAAACTGCGCCGCGTCATCGACAGTGCGAGTTAAAACATTACTGCGAGGATGAACGGAAACAATTCGGCAGAGGGTTCCTTCCGTTCCAGAAATATCGCCAACAAGTGAAACTAAATCGCCGACGACCACAGATTTTTGACCAAGCTCGCGAGCTTTCATGGCAGTTACGGGCTTATTGTGTTCAAGTACCAGACAAGTTGTACGGCCTCTATCTACTGCAATGACACGTCCTTCTACTGCATCTGCGTGATCTGGACGATCTTTGGTACGGGGACGCGTTCTACGAGAAGGGCGAATGCGTACATCCTCTTCATCATATGAACGAGGCGTCATGTCTTTACCTTAAAAACCTTAATTACCCTTTTGAGATTGAGCGAGTAAATCTGCCCAAGCACCGGGAAAGTCAGGAAGTGTTTTCTGCGTAGTTTCAATATTTTCAACTTGTACATCTTTGACACGAAGGCCAATCATTGCGCCTGCTGTAGCTAGGCGGTGATCTTCATAAGTATGAAATGTTCCACCATGAAGTGGGGCTGGGGTAATGTGTAGCGCAGTCTCTTCTTCAACGACGTTGCCACCTAATGCATTTACTTCCCTAGCAATAGCCGCAAGGCGATCAGTCTCGTGAAGGCGCAGATGTCCGATGCCGCGAAGTGATGAAGGCGAATCGGCTAATACGGCGAGCGCTGCGATAGATGGTGAAAGCTCTCCCACATCATGTAGATCTACATTAATCCCATGAATGACTCCATCGCTAGTTAGAGTTAAATCTGAGCCAGTTGTAGTTTTATTTAACGAAATATTTGCACCCATCTGAGCAAGAATTGTGCGGAGTTGGTCCCCAGGTTGAGTCGTTGATTCTGGCCAATCGGTAATAGTTACCGAGCCACCACAAATCATCGCAGCGCCAATAAATGGAGCAGCATTAGAAAGATCTGGTTCAATTGTAATTTCGCGACCCTGCATAATTGAAGGCGATACTCGCCATTCCATTTTAGTTTCACTTTCTGGGGCAGCAATGACCTCAACTGTGACCCCGACTTCGCGAAGCATCTGAACAGTCATCTCGATGTGTGGCATCGAAGGGAGGGCAGAGCCGATATGGCGAAGGGTTATTCCATTTTTTGTTGCAGGTGCAACGAGTAAGAGTGCGGAAATGAATTGGCTCGATGATGTTGCATCCACATCAACAACACCACCATTTAGTTGGCCGTTTGCGTTGATCGTCATTGGGAGTGAATAGCGTGCGCCATGCTCGATGCTAACGCCAAGTGATTCGAGCGCGGCAATCACTGGACCAAGTGGTCGCTCGTGCGAGCGAGGGTCTCCATCAAAATATGTGATGCCATTTGCCATAGCGGCAAGCGGTGGGAGAAAACGCATGACCGTTCCAGCATTTCCAACGTCTATATGAGCTGGTCCAAACAATGGAGCAGGGGTAATCAGTAGATCACCGTTAGCTTTTTCTTCAATCTTAATTCCGAGTGTTTTAAGTCCAGCAATCATCAGCGCCGAATCCCGAGAGTGAAGTGGTTTGCGCAGTAATGAGGGAGATTGTGCAAGCGCCGCCAGAATCAACGCACGATTAGTGACAGATTTAGAGCCAGGAATTGTGATGTGTGCGTGCACAGGTTCCAACCCGCGGTAAGGAGCACTCCACAAATTTGTCATATGGTGAATCCTAACCCAGGCGTGACTGGCCTTGATAACCTAGCGTCATGTGCGGCCGCTATGCCTTAAGTAAGTTACCCGCTGAGCTCATCGAGGAATTTGAAATTCACACGGGAAAGACGCTTCCAGCGTTACCGGCAGATTGGAACATCGCACCGACTAAGCAGATTTATGTAGTTCGCCACGACGCCCAAGAGAATCGTGAACTTACAACTCTCTCCTGGGGGCTAATTGCGCCATGGAGTAAAAGTGTAAGTGAAGCGCTGAAATCACAATCAATTGCAATAAATGCTCGTACTGAATCTGTCGATGAGAAACCAACTTTTCGTAGTGCATTTAAATCTCGACGATGTTTAATTCCCGCAGACGGTTATTACGAGTGGGCAACAGAACTAGGTCTTCCAGTGAAACAGCCTTTCTATATTTCGCGAGGCGATGAACAACCTATGGCTTTTGCTGGAATTTGGGATCGTTGGATTTCTCCAACAGGTGAAATTCGTGAAAGTGCGGCAATCATCACGCGGCCTGCGGTCAGCCCACTC
>CAIVOW010000135.1 GCA_903907665.1 uncultured Actinomycetes bacterium
CCTCATTCGTCGGTGTGTCGAAAAGGCTGGCATAGGTGCCAGCCTTATCTGATGGTCGAGTTAGCCCCAGTTGCTGCCAACCAAGCTCTGTCGCCACTCTTCCGCGTGGAGTACGTGCTAAAAATCCCATTCTGACGAGAAAAGGCTCGGCTAGAGATTCAATAGTTTCAGCCTCTTCACCAATGGCCATTGCGAGGGTCGTAAGGCCTACTGGGCCTCCTCCAAACCGACGTACGAGCACATCCAGCAGGGCTCTATCTAGGCGATCGAGTCCATTGTCATCAACTTCATACATGGCCAGCGCACTCTGAGCATCGCTCATTCTTATATAACCATCACCACGGACCTGTGCAAAATCGCGCACTCTGCGCAGTAGTCGATTTGCAACTCTGGGAGTGCCACGTGATCTGGAGCCGATCTCATCGATTGCATCATCATCGATTGAAACCTCTAGCAGCTCGGCACTTCGACGCACGATTCGTGAGAGTGATGCATCGTCATAAAAATCTAGTTGGGCTGTGAACCCGAAACGATCGCGTAGTGGACTCGGTAGAAGTCCTGCTCGTGTTGTTGCTCCAACTAATGTGAAATGCGGTAGCTGCAGCGGGATTGCAGTCGCTCCGGCTCCCTTTCCAACTATGACATCAACACGAAAATCTTCCATGGCTAAATAAAGAAGCTCTTCCGCCGGTCGTGACATTCGATGTATTTCATCAAGGAATAAAATTTCACCTTCTACCAGTGATGAAAGAATCGATGCCAAATCTCCAGCATGCGTAATCGCAGGACCACTTGTTATTCGAATCGGTGCGCCCATTTCTGCAGCGATGATCATTGCCAACGTAGTTTTACCTAGACCGGGTGGACCGGAAAGTAAAATGTGATCAGCTGGATGGCTACGTGATTTAGCAGCATCCAGTAATAACTGAATTTGATCGGACACTCGTCCTTGACCCGTGAAGTCTGCTAATGACTTTGGACGCAGAGCTAACTCTTGCAACCTTTCAGCTTCAGCAGCGGCTGAACTTAAGAGCGATTCTTCGCGTTCACTCACTTGCGACCCCGAGATTGAAGTGCAAATTTCAAAAGTGATGCCACGGTTGCGCTATCTATTTCGCTCCCAAAATGAGCAGAAACCAAATCTAGTGCTTCATCAGTTTCTCGACTGTTAAAACCTAGTCCAAGTAACGCTTCGCTGACTTGTTCACGCCATCCAGATGCACGAGGTGTATTGCTGAGCGCCATGTTCTTAACTTTCTCCTTAAGTTCAAGAATTAGTCGCTGCGCACCTTTCTTCCCTAAGCCAGGAATTCGCTCAAGGACGGCAGGCTTCTCATTCACAATTGCAGAAAGAATTTCAGCTGCGTCATACACAGACAAGGCGGATTGAGCCACCTTTGGTCCTATGCCTGTCACGGTTTGTAGAATTTCAAAAAGTTCGCGGTCTCCCGCACTTTCAAATCCAAATAATGTAAGTGAATCTTCGCGAACGATCAGTGCGGTATGTAGATGCGCAGTGGCTCCAACATTAAGAGAAGCAGATAGTCGGGGTGAGATCTGGACCAGCATCCCAACTCCACCAACATCAATAATCGCTGAATTCAGAGACGTTGCTTTTACAGTTCCCGTTAGCATCGCAATCATGATTAAGTCTACTTTCGCGCTTTCGAGGTAGCTAGGGCAGCCGCTACTCGGGCATTTCCGGCACCGCGCCAATGATGGCAAATTGCTAGCGCCAAAGCGTCAGTGCTATCAACCGGCTTTGGAATCTCATCCAAGCCGAGTAATTTTTGAACCATCAGAGCAACTTGTTTCTTATCTGCGCGGCCTGAACCTGTGACCGCAGCTTTAACTTCTGACGGTGTATGCATCATGACCGGAATACCTTTTCGCGCCGCAATTAAAAGTGCAACTCCAGCAGCTTGACCTGTCGCCATCGCAGTGCGCACATTGAGTTGTGAAAATACTCGCTCAACGGCCACTACATCAGGCTTATGCGCGTCGATCCAATCGATGAGTTGAGATTCCAATTCCAATAGTCGTTGCTCAAGTGGTAAATCTGGCGATGTACGAATAACGCCAACGGCAACCATGGTCAGTTTTTGGGGACCAAAACTTTCGACAACGCCCAAACCGCAGCGCGTTAGTCCAGGGTCAACTCCCAATACCTTCATGCCGTAAGCCTATCGAGGGCTAAAGAGAACTATTCGAGGCTCGCCATTACCTCATCAGATACATCAAAGTTAGCAAATACATTCTGAACGTCATCCAACTCCTCGATGACATCAATGAGGTTGAAAACCTTCTTCGCATTCTCGGCATCAAGGGGAACCGAAACGGATGGAAGGAAGGAACTATCTGCTGATTCATAGTCGATACCTGCACTTTGAAGAGCAGTACGAACCGCAACCAGGTCAGAGGATTCGCAAACCACTTGAAAATTATCACCAAAATCATTCACATCTTCTAAGCCAGCATCGAGTGCTGCTTCCATGATCTTATCTTCAGTAACTCCGCCATCTTTGGAAACCATGATCAGACCTTTGCGATTGAACATGTATGCAACCGATCCAGGATCAGCCATATTTCCACCGTTGCGGGTGACCGCGACGCGTACCTCTGACGCCGCGCGATTTCGATTATCTGAAAGACATTCGATCATTAGAGCGACTCCACCAGGTCCGTAGCCTTCGTACATAATAGTTACGTATTCTGCGCCGCCTGATTCAAGTCCAGCTCCACGCTTAATGGCACGATCGATATTGTCGGCCGGCACGGAATTCTTTTTCGCCTTCGTTACCGCATCATAAAGTGCGGGGTTACCTGAAAGATCGGCGCCACCAACACGCGCCGTTACTTCAATTGCTTTAATAAATTTAGCGAAGCTCTTTGCGCGACGCGAATCAAGAATTGCTTTCTTGTGCTTGATCGTCGCCCATTTGGAATGGCCTGACATGCTTATCTACCCCAGTCCTACTTTTATGAGTTATTACAGATTTCAGTAACAAAGTATCTATGAACCCTGTTATCTCCTGTCAATTCAGGATGAAATGATGTCGCAAGAACCTGCTTTTGTCTCACTGCGACAGGGTGCGAAACGCCCGCTATTTCTACTGAAGCCAGAATCTCTACGCCTTCATTAGCCGCTTCTACCCATGGAGCTCGAATAAAGACCGCATGCACTGGGCCAATTCCAGCAAAGTGCACATCAGATTCAAAAGAATCTACCTGACGTCCAAAAGCATTGCGGCGAACTTTCACATCCAATCCACCAAAAGTTTCTTGCCCCTTGGCGCCATCCACCAAATTATTTGCCAACAAAATCATTCCAGCGCAGGATCCATAAACTGGTAAGCCGTCTTTAATTCTTCCGGCAATTAAGTCGAAGAGATTAAAACTCCTAGCAAGCTTTGCAATCGTAGTTGACTCACCACCAGGCAGAATCAATCCATCAACGGATTTGATTTCTCCTGCCGTCTTAACCGCAAGAGCCTCTACGCCACAATCGTGGAGTGCGGCAATGTGTTCGCGAACATCGCCTTGGAGCGCTAAAACTCCTAACTTCACAGATTTATTACCAGCCGCGCTCTGCCAAACGATGTGGAACTGGAATATCTGCCACGTTAATGCCAACCATTGCTTCACCTAAGCCGCGTGAAACATCAGCAATAACTTTTGCATCCGTGTAGTAAGTAACGGCTTTCACACAGGCAGCAGCACGTTGGGCTGGATTGCCTGATTTGAAAATTCCTGAACCAATAAATACGCCATCTGCGCCAAGCTGCATCATCATGGCTGCATCTGCGGGAGTTGCCACGCCGCCGGCAGTGAATAGCACAACTGGGAGTTTGCCCTCGCGAGCAACTTCGCATACAAGATCGTAAGGTGCTTGAAGTTCTTTAGCCGCTACATACAACTCATCTTCGCGTAGTGATGAGAGTCGTCGAATCTCCTGATTGATTTTGCGCATATGCGTTGTGGCGTTTGAAACATCGCCTGTTCCCGCTTCGCCTTTAGAGCGAATCATTGCTGCACCTTCATTAATGCGACGAAGTGCTTCTCCGAGATTTGTAGCACCACACACAAACGGAATCGTGAAATTCCACTTATCAATATGATTTTCATAATCAGCAGGTGTTAAAACCTCTGACTCATCGATGTAGTCAACACCGAGACTTTCTAAAACTTGTGCCTCAACAAAGTGTCCAATGCGTGCTTTAGCCATAACTGGGATCGATACCGCAGCTTGGATTGCTTCAATCATGTCTGGGTCTGACATGCGAGCTACTCCACCTTGTGCGCGAATATCTGCAGGAACTCGCTCCAGCGCCATTACAGCAACTGCGCCTGAATCTTCAGCAATCTTTGCTTGCTCAACGTTAACGACATCCATGATGACGCCGCCCTTAAGCATCTCAGCCATGCCTCGCTTCACGCGCGCAGTACCGACCTGCTTATTACCGTTGTTTAGCTCGTTGCTCATTCTTCCCCCATGCTCGGCTTACTGGTTCTACTGGTTCTACTGGTTCTACTGGTTTTACTGGTTTTACTGGTTCTACTGGTTTTACTGGTTTTACTGGACCTACTAGATACACAATCTTACTTGGAGTTAGTGGGTCCTGGTGTCGCCGTTTTGACCTCCGGATATGTGAAAACGGGCTCATTATCCGTCAGGGCTATCCATATTTGACCCGCAGCAAA
This sequence comes from uncultured Actinomycetes bacterium, assembly GCA_903907665.1. The sequence continues at coordinate 4,702 of CAIVOW010000135.1, forward strand.
ATTAGCTGAAGAGCCATCTTTGAGGGTCCAGGTAGTTGGCGACTGCGCCGTTTCTCGATTCCAGAAAATAGGAAACATTTGCCCATCACGCAGCAGATAGGCGCTACCAGAACCGACGGTGTTGCTAAATGGAGTTACTCCCCCGGCTTTATCGTGATATTCAGAGGGTGTAATCATCACTTTTTGAATGATGAGTGTGGGAGATCCAAGTTGCGAACCGTCAGCAGCAAGATCGGGTGAGCCTTGATAAGCAATCAACCATCTTTTTTCAGAAGCCGACCATGTGGCCGAATAACGAGATGCTGGCCACTTAAAGGCGACAGACGAGATTGCAGTTCCACCAACTGGAAGTGGTCCAAATTTCCAACCAACTGATTTCACAATGTCTATGTTCTTACCTTCGCTCTTTGCTTTATCAAGCAGAAGTTGCGGGTGAAGAATGAGGTTTGTTGGTGCGTTACGGGTTTGATCTCGTGAATACATCGTTGCTGGCTCTCGCTCAGCTCCTAAATTTTCTAAGTTTGCTGAATTGATAACTGGAAATAATTTTGTCTGTGCACCACTAAAGGCAAATGCAACGTGCCCGTACTGCGCCAAAATATCCATATCACTGATTCGCGCACTTCGTACCGGACCAATAAGTGCAGGTAACCGCTCGGGTGTGGAAAAAATCGTGGCTAGTCGGGTGAGACCACCTTCAACTTGTTCGATATAGATAACATCTGCACTCTCCAGACCAATTTGTGGATGCGCTTGTGACGTGTCATCTATTTTTACTGCTAATACTGGACCGTTGCTTCCCTCAAGGCCAGTGAGGATATTTTTCTCAACCACCTTTCCGGTCACACTCTTCACGACGCTAGTCACTGATGTACAACCAGCAAGACTGGTTATCACTACAGCAATTGAAGCAACTCCTAAAATAAACTTCTTCATTTACAATTCATCATCCTCAAAGTGATACTTCTCTGGCCACTTTGCCCGTCCGGCAAGATGGAAAATACGGAAAACTAATTTGTTACGCAGGTTGCGTACTGCGCTGATTGCTTCAAGGTGAATGCTGATAGCTGTTCGAATCTTATCGGTCAATGCAACAAGTTCATCTATCAGAGAAACTTTTATAGTTAACTCTCCATTAATCGCACTTTGGTGAAGAAACTTAAGTGATTCAGAGAGAGAAGTCTCGGCATCCTCTCGATCGCCAATATTTGCTTCACGACTCTGGTAAGCCGAGGAAGTTAAAATCATCTCCGTAGCCGCATCGATATCTGAATGGCGAGCAATCTCTAGCGCCAGCGCCGCCCGCCGCTGAAGCAGCGCATCTAAATGCTCCCAACTAGTCTCGACTCGATGGTGACATCGATCAAGGCGGGTAGCCGAAAACGATAAGTACCAAGCAAGAATAAGCGTAATGAGAATGACGGTAAGAACACTATTACTCATTTTTCAACCTTTTCCATCCGCGATTTTCTGAGGCCAGAGTAACGCCCGTACCACCAGCTATCGCTACTTCGTACACATCTAAAATTTGAGAAGCAACAGTCTCCCAATCAAAAGTCATGACATGTGCTAACCCACGTTCAATTACTTCGAAACGTTTTGCCTTATTCTCCAAAAGTTCAATTGTCACGCGCGCCAAGTCTGAAGAAGATTCATTTTTAAAAAGTGAGCCAAATTCTCCGCCTTCCAATAAATCATAAAATGCTTGAATATCACTTGCGATAATCGGCACTCCCCCAGCCATTGCCTCTGCCAAAATTATTCCAAAGGACTCGCCGCGAATATTAGGTGCAATATATGCATCAATAGATTTAAAGAAATCTGCTTTCTGCGATTCAGATAGGCGACCTAAAAATCGAATTCTTTTGCGAAGAATTGGGTCAAGTGCTTTAAGAACGTTCTCTTCTTCTCCGGGACCAGCTATAAGAAGTTCTACATCAGGAATCGCACGCACGATTTCAGGAAGAGCCGCCAATAGAACTGATAAACCTTTTCTAGGCTCATCAAAACGCCCAAGAAAACCAAGAGTATTGGGACGATACCAATCGTCATTTCTTTGGCCATGTGAGTATTTGCGGGTATCAATTCCATTTGGGATTACTACTGCCTCTGTTTCAAAGTGGACCTTCAGAGTTTCGCGAGCCATCTCGCTCACCGCGATGCGCGCGCTTAATTTCTCAAGTACCGGCTCCAGGATCGGCCCAATTGCATATATCGCTTTCTGCTTTGGCGCTGAGGCATGGAAAGTTGCCACCATCGGGCCGTCAGCTGCAACACACGCTAGTAATGAGAGTGAAGGAATTGCAGGTTCATGAATGTGAAGCAAATCAAAATCTCCGGTAGAAATCCATTGGCGCACTCGAGAGGTTGCAATTGGTCCAAACAAAATTCTGGCGACCGCGCCATTAAATGGGATAGGAACTGGGCGACCAGCAGGTACCAACCAAGGCTCAGTGATTGTATTCTCATCACTTACCGGTGCGAGCAACGAAACTTCATGCCCCTGCGTGATGAAATACTCGGCAAGATCTTTCATGTGTATTTGAACACCGCCCGGGGTATCCCATCCGTAAGGGCAGACCATTCCAATTTTCAATTTTTGATTCATGCGCGTTTAGGTTGCTCTACTCGATCAACATGCTCTTTAAAATCCCCATCTATCCAGATGCGTTGAAGCATGTGCCAGTCAACGGTCCGTTCACTGATGTGCCGAGCAAAGCGATCTGCGCTTTCTTGGATCATCACAGCACATTTCTCGGATTGAGTTCCTTGCGTGGGAATCTCAATTGGTTTTTGAAAAACGATACGAATTTTTCCTGGCTCATAGGAGACAAAAGCAGTGATGAGAGGTGCGCCAGTCTGAATCGAAAGGATGGCTGGCCCAATGGGCATTCTCGATGGGAAGCCAAAGAAATCTACATTGACGCCAGATTTTGAAAGATCCCGATCTGCTACTAACGCAACTAAACCGCCAGCTCTTAATCTTTGCGAGAGCGTTGCAAGGGAGCGCGCACTTGCATCCAACACTTCCATGCCCACTGCTTCGCGGTAGGAAAGAAATTTACGAAAAAGTTTCTCTGGCTCTAGGTGCTCCGCAACAGTCACTACTTTGTACCCTAAAGCACAAAAATAGGCTCCGGCATGATCCCAGTTTCCAGCATGGGGCAGAGAAACAATGCAGCCCTTCCCTTCGTCAACGGGATCTGTTAAGTAATGTGCGTTCTCGGTGATGACATCGGCTTTGATTTTTTCAGTACTCCACGACGGCAAACGAAAAGTGTCGCACCAGTAGCGCAGGTATGAACGCATGCCTTCGTGGACTAAGTTCTCTAAATCCGATGAACTAAGTTCTGGATGAACACGTGCATAATTGGAACGCAATCGCCCAATCTGTTTACCATTGCGCTTGTAAATTTGATCGGCCGCAAGTTGAGCTAATGCATACGCCATTTTTTCTGGCATGTAGCGCACAAGAAACCATGCTGTTGCATATGCCCAATACGTGATGAGCTTCATCGCGATCCCTTGTACACAATGATGAGTCGCTCGCCCACGGTATAAATACTTATCAGGGCTAATATCCACATACCGATGGATAGCGCATAGGGAATGGCTAATCCAGTTAGGAAAAGTGATAAGAGCGCTATCACAAGCCTTTCGGTTCGCTCAGCGATACCTCCGTTGCATTCAATTCCAAGAGATTCTGCGCGAGCTTTAATGTATGAAACTAAACCGCCGGCGACTAATGCAGTTAGTACAACTGGAACCAATCGATCATGTTGTTGTGCTAAGAAATATGCAAGGGACCCCAATATTGCTGCATCGGTGATCCGGTCAAGCGTTGAATCTAGAAGCGCTCCCCATTGCGATCCGGTCTTTGAAAGGCGAGCCATCGTTCCATCCAAGAGATCGCTAAGGACAAATAAGACCGTTATGACTGAACCAATAAGAAATCTGCCGGATGAAAAAAAATATATTGCCGAGACTCCAGAGCCTAGGGCTCCGAAAGCGCTCATTGCATTTGCGCTGATTCCAAGTCGAAGCAACCCTCGACAGACCGGAGTAATTATCCGCGTGACAGGCACTCGTAACGACTTCTGCAGCATCAGTCTCATCGTAGGCTTTGTCCCTGTGAGAGACCTAATTTCCGTAGCGATTATAGGCAAGTCGGCCGATGATTTGGCGCGCTCATTGGGGATTTCAGCCCACTCATTGGAAGGGGCTGATCTCGCGCTCTTTATCGTCAGCGCTAGCGATGGCATTGTTCGGGCCGATATCGAACGCTGGAATGAAGCGCGGGAAATGTACATCCCATCCATCGTCGTGATTTCTGAAACTGATAACGCTGATTTAGATTTCGATGACATGACTGCGATTGCGTCCAAAATGCTGGACCCGGTGGTGGCGAAATATTTAGTACTTCATTCAGATGATGGCAAACCTTCTGCGCTCATCAACCTCGAGACTTTAATGATTCTTGATTACTCGCATGGCGCGCCACAATTAATTGAAAGTGATGCCGAACATAAGGAACTGGTTGCCGATTATGTTATCGAGTATCAGGAAAAAATTGATGAAGCCGGCGAGGACGGTTTTCTTCAAGGGCTTCTTTTCCCAGCGCTTCCGTGGCTCAGTGATTCCAGATTAGGACTTGATCAGATTCAAGAATTAATCGACCAGATTCCAACCATTCGCTAAAGCAGCGCGAGTTTCTTGCAGTAGCTGTGGCAACACTTTTGTTTGTCCAATGATTGGCATAAAATTAGCGTCACCTGCCCAACGTGGAACGACATGCTGATGAATATGCGCAGCAACACCAGCACCAGATACTGCGCCTTGATTCATCCCAAGATTAAAACCATTGGCTCCCGAAACCTTTCGAAGTACTTTCATGGAATGGGAGGTGAGTTCAAAAATTTCGTTACGTTCTGAATCACTAAGGTCAGTTAAATCTGCAACATGACGGTAAGCACAAATCAGCAGGTGTCCTGCGTTGTAAGGATAAAGATTCATGACAACGTAGGCTTCTTTGCCGCGCGCAACAATTAATCCATCTTCATCACTTAACGCCGGCACCGCACAAAAAGGGCATACAACATCATTTCCGGGAAGCGGACGATTTTCCCCCGACAGATAACTCATCCGATGAGGCGCCCACAATCGTGACCAACCATCTGGCATTCCTGCTCCGCCAGTCAGCTCGCTCATAATTAAATCTGCTTGCGATCTTTAATGCAGGTAAGGACTTCGGTGATTGCATCACTCACTGAAATACCATTTTTCTGTTCACCGTTGCGATATCTAAACGAAACAGTGTTTGCCGCCTGATCTTCTTCTCCGGCAATTAACATGAACGGTATTTTTTCCAATTGAGCATTACGAATTTTCTTCTGCATACGCTCGTCAGCCGCATCTACATCCACACGAATGCCTGCTTTACGCATCTCTGCGGTGATCTCCTGTAAATAAGGGAGAAAAGCATCTGCGACCGGAATAGCGCGAACTTGAACAGGGGCAAGCCATGGAGGGAAAGCTCCGGCGTAATGCTCGGTCAGTACTCCAAAGAATCTTTCAATTGAGCCAAAAAGTGCACGGTGAATCATCACCGGTTGTTGGCGTGTTCCATCGCTGGACTGATATTCCAAATCAAAGCGCTGAGGTAATTGGAAATCTACTTGGATAGTGGACATTTGCCACGTTCGCCCAATCGCATCTTTGGCTTGAACAGAAATCTTAGGTCCATAAAACGCAGCGCCCTCTGGGTCTAATACCAACTCAAGATTTTGTTTGGTTGCAGCTTGGCGAAGCGCTTCGGTCGCCTCTTCCCAATCCTTATCTTCGCCCACCGATTTTGCAGGGTTGCGGGTTGAAAGTTCAAGGTAAAAATCTTCAAGCCCATAATCGCGAAGTAAATTCAATACAAAAGTAAGAAGTGAATCAAGTTCACCTGCCATCTGCTCTCTTGTGCAATAAATGTGAGCATCGTCTTGAGTGAATCCACGTGCGCGAGTGAGGCCATGAATGACGCCAGATTTTTCGTATCGATAAACCGTTCCAAATTCAAAAAGCCGAATTGGTAGCTGTCTATAGGAGCGACTGCTAGATTTATAAATTAAATTATGGAATGGGCAATTCATTGGCTTCATGTAGTACTTCTGGCCAACTTTTTTAATTGTTCCATCGTCATGAAGTTCTTCATCCATAATCATTGGTGGATACATGCCTTCGGAATACCAATCAAGATGGCCCGAAGTTTCAAAAAGGGTTGATTTAGTTAGGTGCGGTGAGTAAACAAACTCATATCCTTCTTCTTCGTGGCGACGCCTTGAGTAATCTTCCATCGCGCGCCGGATGATTCCACCTTTGGGATGGAAGACAGCCAAACCGCTTCCGATCTCATCAGGAAATGAGAAGAGATCAAGTTCTGCTCCAAGGCGACGGTGATCACGTTTTTCAGCCTCTACCAAAAGTGCAAGATGCGCATCTAACTGTTCCTGAGTCGGCCACGCAGTGCCATAAATGCGCTGAAGCATCGGATTCTTTTCAGAACCACGCCAGTAAGCCGCCGCACTTCGCATGAGTTTGAATGCAGGAATTAATTTCGTTGATGGTAAGTGCGGACCTCGGCAGAGATCACTCCATACCGGCTGTCCATCTCGTCCAAGGTTGTCATAAATTGTGAGCTCAGCTCCGCCAACTTCAACGCTGGATTCATCATCACTGCCAGACTTAAGACCAATCAACTCGCACTTGTAAGGCTCATGCGCAAGTTCCTTGAGTGCATCCGCTTCGGTTGTAATGCGCCGGCGAAATCTTTGACCAGCCTTAACGATTTTGCGCATAGCAGATTCAAGTTTTTCGAAATCATCTGGAGTGAAGGGTCTCTCTGGATCAAAGTCATAATAGAAGCCATCAGTAATTGGAGGTCCAATACCAAGCTTGGTGCCTGGGAATACTTCTTGTACTGCTTGGGCCATCACGTGCGCCGTTGAGTGACGCAACACTGCTAATCCTTCAGGTGATGAAATTGAAAGAGATTCAACACGATCACCGCTCTTGAGCTCGGTCCATAAATCGCGAAGTTCGCCATTTATCTTGCAGACCACAATCTCTGGCGATTCGGCAAAAAGGTGGGTGGGGCGAGTCTCTGCATCAATGTCGCGAGAAGCACCATTAACAGTTACAGAGAATTGGGACATGGGTGAAATCTATCAAGAATTAGGAGCCGAACGAGAGTTAATGAGGTAGTCAGCCCTTAACTTTTCAGCCGCAGCTGATATTTGAAACTTTTGGAGTGATCCATCATCTGCGTGGAGCTCGGTCACAAGGTCGATTTCACGCAAACTTGAAAGAACATATAGCCCGGTAGCACTTTTAATATCGGCAAGAGTCACAACCGATTCCTGAACATCCTTAAACCAATCTAAAAGAACACCACGGACTATTCCGGGCAGGCAACCAGATTCAAGAGTGGGAATAAGAAAGGTTCCTCGATTTTCAAGCAAAATATTGGCAAGGCCGGTTTCCACAACCTCACCTCTCTCATTGAGATAGAGAAGGTCATCACAACCTTGAGTTTGTGCCAGACGAAGTCCCAGACTTGCCTCGCCGTAGGAAAGAGATTTAAACCCGCTTAACTGCGATGAACTAAAACGGATCTTCTGAGAAAGAAAAAGTTTTTGTGGGGCTAGTCGAAGCGGTGAATCCTCATGTGAAAGCAAGTAGTGTCCATTGGAAAAAAGTGTGATTCGAAATCTGCCGCGCTCAATTCCGGAAGTCCGTTCTAACAACTGTGACACTTGGGCCCGTAAGTCTTGAAAATCAATGAGTTCAAATCGAAGTTCTTTTGCCGAACGTGACAGCCTGGCCATATGTCGATCTAGAAAAAAGAGCACACCTCGTTCACTCTTCAGCGTTTCAAAAAGTCCATCTCCGCGCAACCATGGATGATCAATGGCTGGAAGGTGGAAATCGCCTTCTGGGTGCGCTGAGTAATAGAAATTCATTTTCCCAACCTCCCGTCGGCAATTGCAATTAGTCTCTTCGCTTTTAGCTCTGTCTCTTCCCACTCGCCAACTGGGTCACTCCCCCACGTAATGCCAGCGCCAGTGCCGAATTTGAGTCTGTCATCTTCGCGCCAAAAAGTGCGAATGGCAACAGATAGAACACCATTTATGTTTGCCCCACTCTTCTCAACCCATCCCAGCAAGCCGCAATAAACTCCCCGGGGCCCCTCATTAGCTTCTATAAATGCAGTCGCTGAAGATTTAGGTGCTCCAGAAATAGAGCCAGCTGGTAGGAGTGCTGAGGAAAATTCTGTCCAGACAAAATTTTCGCGCAACTTTCCGACAACATCCGAAACTAGATGAAATAAACCAGGGTGTTCTTCTACTCCAAGCAGCCTGGGCACTTCAACACTGCCGTCCTCGCAAATCCGACTTAAATCATTTCTCATGAGATCAACAATCATGACGTTTTCTGATTGGTCCTTTTCGCCAAACGCTGAATCTGTTGATGTACCTTTAATAGGACTTGTCTTAAGGTGCACACCATCTAGATCTGTTGTGATGGATAGGAAAAGTTCTGGTGATGCGGAAGCAATCTCTTTGCCATCACCTCTGAAATAGGCTGCATATGGAGCCGGATTATTTTCAAGCAAAGTATTGAATAATCCGGTTAGCGATTCTGAAGATTTTCTAGAAATAATCCGGCAAGCATTAACTTGATAGAAATCACCGTCGGCGATTGCCTCTCTCGCTCTGGAAACATAATCGGTGTATTCATCTTTATTCATCGTTGAATCCCAGCTCGCACTGGTTGGTTGCCACACATCTTGGAAGGGCAAGCCCTCGAGCACATCAGCAAATCTGATGAGAGTCCACTGGCCCTCGTAATCCACTTGGATAGCCCAGAATCCATCGCTTTCAAGGGCAGATGGCTCGTGTGAAATCTCGATGGCGCGGGTGGCTAATCGACCGCCCATCCAGAAGCACTCTGCACTCATGTCACAAATCTAGTCCGAGTACGAAGTTTGAGATTGGATTGGCTACCGCCCCGCCCTGTGCGGTAGATTTCCCCTCTGCTCGAAAGGGCAGCCTCTGCAAAGAGTGTGCGGACGTAGCGCAGTTGGTAGCGCGGAACCTTGCCAAGGTTCAGGTCGCCGGTTCGAACCCGGTCGTCCGCTCTCAGTCGGTTAAACAGTTCCTTTGATCATTTTCGTCAATAAGGAATTTCTTGAAAAGCTAAAAAAGATGGTCGGATGGCCGAGAGGCGAGGCTCAGGACTGCAAATCCTGCTACACGGGTTCAAATCCCGTTCCGACCTCCATAATTAAACACCTGGGTGCGAGATTCACGAAAACCACTAGAAATACGAGAACCTCGTTAACCTTGTTAACCACGAGAGCGAAAGGAAATTGATGAACGCAACTGATGGTCCCAATCGTCCTTGGGGTCGCTACGAAGTTCTTCAAGACTTACCCACTCACAAAGTAAAAGCCATCTGGGTCGAACCCGGTAAACGCCTTTCTTATCAGCGCCACCAGCATCGCAGCGAACATTGGTACATCGTCTATGGGACTGCCGAAGTCGTCGTCGATGACGTTTCATCTATTTTGCAATCAGGCGATACCGTCACCATCTTGGCAACTCAGCTACACCGCATTGGAAATGTAGGCAAAGTTCCCATGTGCTTTATCGAAGTTCAGACCGGTACATATTTCGGTGAAGACGATATTGAGCGTATTCAAGATGACTACGGTCGCGATGACGAGGCTAAGTAGCCACAGAGTTAGGATAAACTTTCGCACACGTTAAAGAACAAAATGCAAGGATCGTTGGCTCAGCGGTAGAGCACCACATTGACATTGTGGGGGTCACTGGTTCGATCCCAGTACGGTCCACGTTTACGCCAAATGTTCTATGCTGGGATAGATGGAAGTACATACCTCTCGTCGTCCCTGTACAGCTCAGATGAGGTTTGGTACGAGGCGTTTGCTACGACTAACGACTACTGGCACTATGGAAAGAACGGAAGTAATTGGTACATCCGAGCGATCCGGGCTTTCTAAAGTTGCGTAAAAATCGCAAATTTTCCTAAGGAGAACCCACTCAATATCGATTTTGGCTGATACGTTACCGCTGGTAAAAGTCCACGCATCTTTGGATGCCCACCCCCACCCGGAGGTTGTTATATGAACAGCAGGAACCAAAACCAGGGCAAGCTAGCTAATCCAGAACATAAATTAGCGGCAAACGTATTGGGACTCTTTGAGTCCACAATCATGGGAATTGCGGGTTCGGCACCTGCATACTCAATCGCGGCAACAACGGTAACTTTGGCAATCACTGTTGGACTCTTTGGTCCAGGTGAACTGCTTTACTCTGGAATTGCAATGTTTGGTGTTGTGATCGCTTTTCATTACATGGGCAAAGTTCGACAGAATGCTGGCGCTACATACATTTGGGTTCGAAATGCGCTGCACCCAATTTTGGGTTACTTAGCTGGTTGGTCACTTGTAACGGCCTCAATAATATTTGGACTTGTTTCTACTGTTCCTGCTTCGACAAGTCTGCTTTCACTTTTTTCAAATAATGAAAAACTAGTAAGCAACGTGCACTGGACCACGCTGGTAGGTGCAGCGATTTTCATATTTATGGTCGCCATCATCGCGTACGGAATAAAGTTCACGGCAAAAGCTCAAATCATCATGACCGTGACCGAACTTGGTTTACTTTGGATATTTGACGTAATCGCGCTGCTTCATCACCCTCACGCACACAAATTTACGTGGAACTGGTTTTCATTAAGCCAAATCAAGTCATATGCGATTCCTGATAACGTACTAGGAACCGCCGGTAGCTTTGACTCAAAGTACGTCGTTGCAACTGGCATTAGCGCAGTATTGATTGGCGCGGTATCGGGTGCATTCTTCTACTGGGGTTGGGATGTAACAGCTAATCTCAACGAAGAGACTAAAGATGGCGCATCGACCGCAGGTAAAGGTGGAATTTTTGGCGTTATCTTTGTCTTCTTCACTTTTCTCTTAACCATTGTTGCAATCAACATGGTACTTAGCGATGCAACTCTTTCTTCGAGTGGAAGTGTTCTGAGTGACTTTGCCGCAGTGATCATGCCTGGATGGTTCGGTAAATTCATCGTTGTTTCAGTTCTTCTTTCAACTGTTGCGACGATTGAAACCCAAATGATTCAAGTTACTCGTACGCTTTTTTCAATGGGCCGGGCGTACTCGATGCCAAATTCTTTTGGCCAGGTGCACAAGAAGTTCCAGACTCCATGGAATGCAACCGTTTTCACAACTATTTTTGTTCTCCTTTTCTTCATAGGATCACAATTCATTAAGTCCGTAAATGACATCGCACAAGCTGGTGTAGCCGCAATTGGTATCCAAATTTGTTTCTATTACGCGCTGGCATCTGTCTCGGTGATTGTTCTGTACCGCAGGCACCTATTTAAGAATATTAAGACATTCTTCTTAGTTGGAGTGTGGCCAGCCTTTTCTGGACTCTTCTTGATAGCCGTACTCATCAAAGTAATACCTACTTTGGATAATCTTGCTCTGTGGGTTGGAGTCGGAACGGTTGCAATTGGACTTATTCCAATGACAATTTACTGGTCACAGGGCTCTGAGTATTTCAAGCGGCCAACTGCAGAAGAGCGTCACGCACAGCTTCACTAGTTGGAGTTGATCTCGACTAATTCAACCAGTAGTCGTTTATGTACTTCTCGCCTTCATCGCAGAAAAAGGTGACAACAGTCGTAAGCCCAAGTTCTGCCTTGAGCTGTTTTGCGGCCAGCATATGAGCACCTGATGAAGGCCCGACGAAAATACCGTGCTCTCTAGCTAGTCTGCGCGTTTCGGCGACTGCATCATCAGAATGTATATGAATGAAACCGTCAATCTCTTTGCTATGCCGTTCAATAATCCCTGGAATAAAGCCATCTGATATTCCTTCAATCAAATGCTTTGCAACTTCACCGCAAGCGATTGTGCATGATTCTGAAGGTTCGAGGGCATAACTCAAACAGGCGGGATTTACTTCTTTGAATGCGCTACCGACGCCAATCAACGTTCCGCCGGTACCTACTCCCCCGACAACCAAATCTGGTTTAGATGAGAGGCCGCGCAGGATTTCTTGTCCGAGCCAATCGTGATTTTCAATAACATTCCATTCGTTATCAAATTGTTGGGGAGCAAAGTATCCAGGTTCATCAGCTAGTCGACGTACTTCGGCAAGTGCGCTATTAACATGAAAATCCCCAAGTGTTCGCACTTCGGCTCCAAACGCTTTTGATATTGCTATGCGTTCTTGGCTCAAACCTTCTGGAGTTATGACCAACATTTTGTAACCCTTGACTGCAGCGACCATACTCATTGCATTACCAGTATTGCCACTACTTGCTTCAACAATGATGTCTCCGGGTTTTAAGATCCCTTCTAATTCAGCACGCTCAATCATGTATTTAGCGATGCGAGCTTTAATAGATCCGGATGGATTGAGGTACTCCATTTTTACAAATATGCCTTCGATGTTTATTAGGGGTGTATTTCCAATCGCATCCAGGATTGTTTTCATGCCTTGACGCTATCAACTGAGTCAATAGGTGGCTATACTCAAGCCACTGCAACGAACAACAGATAGTTAACAGACTTCTGCGCTGTGGGGTAGGAATCCGGAGGACCCGGGCCAACTTAGAGAGAAGTAAAGGGGTGATTCCGGCGCAGGCCGGATGACGCGATGGCTAACATCGACCCTTATATATTGCGACATCTTTCAAACATGCAGCCAGATTTATATTGGCTCGATTCAGATCCGTTAGAACCTCAACCGCATTCCCTGTTAATCGGTGATGTCACAACTGATTTATGCGTCGTGGGCGCTGGTTACACAGGACTATGGACTGCCTTGTTAGCCAAACAAAGAGAGCCCGAACGCGAAGTAATCATTATTGAGAAAAGCTGGACGGGAGCAGGAGCTTCTGGCCGTAACGGCGGATTTTGTAATAACTCTCTTACTCATGGCTTCGTCAACGGGTACGCGCGATTTGCAGATGAGATGGCGACTATCGAACGTCTTGGGCGCGAAAACATGGATGCAATCGAGGCAACCATAAAAGAATTTGGAATTGAATGCGATTGGCGCCGAACAGGAGAACTTCGCGTCGCCGATGCGCAATGGCAAATGCCGTTGCTTGTAGAAGAAGCTCGCTTGCGTAATGAATATGGCGACCACGTTGAAGTTTTATCGAAGGAAGAAACTTTCGCTCGCGTTGCATCGCCCACCTACACCGGAGCGCTCTGGGATCCAGATGGAACTGCCCTTGTTGACCCGGCGCGTTTGGTCTGGGGACTTGAGCGAGCTTGCCTCAAGCTGGGTGTAAAAATCTTTGAAAATTCAGAAGTAACCTCCCTTGAACGAACGCGTGACGGAATGATTGTCCACGCACCGTATGGCAGCATCTATGCGCAAAAAGTTGCCCTTGCAACAAACGTATTTCCATCCTTAGTCCGAAAGGCCCGCAAGTTCGTTGTTCCTGTTTATGACTTTCAACTTGTGACTGAGCCACTTACTGCCGAGCAGCATGAAGCAATCGGTTGGAAGGGCCGGGAAGGTATTTCGGAATCGCGTAACCAGTTCCACTATTACCGAATGACTGCTGAGGGCGAAATTTTGTGGGGTGGTTACGATGCAATTTATAACTTCCGTGGCAAGGTTCGAGAAGAATACGAACGCTCGGCTGATACCTACGCACACTTAGCCGCAGATTTTCTTGAAACATTTCCCCAACTCAAGGGCATTAAATTTACTCACGGATGGGGTGGAGCGATCGATACATGTTCTCGCTTCTCACCATTCTGGGGCATGGCGCATAAGGGCCGGGTCGCTTATGTTCTTGGCTTTACAGGTTTAGGAGTAGCTGCAACGCGCTTTGGCGCAGATGTCATGCTTGATCTTTTAGACGAAGTTGATTCTGAACGGACTCGACTAAAAATGGTTCGCAAAAAGCCAATTCCTTTCCCGCCAGAGCCCTTCCGATGGTTACTCATTCGGTTAACTCAATGGTCGATTAACAGAGCAGATCATCATGAAGGTAAGCGCAACTTGTGGCTAAAGCTTCTAGATTCAATCGGTTTAGGGTTCGATTCATAGGTGAGCACGCTCCTTCTTCTTAAATTAACCCTTGGTCCAATCATGGTTCTATTTGCACACTTTCTGCAGAAAAAATATGGGCACGGAATTGGCGGCAGATTGATAGGCCTACCAATTACAACTGGCCCATTTATCTTGATTGTGTGTTTACAAGAAGGTCGAGCTTTTGGGGCACACGTTGCACATGGCGTATTGCTTGGGCAAATTGCACTGTCCATGTATTGCTGGGTCTATGCAATGGCATCTGCAAAATTCAATTGGTGGGTCTCACTTTCGATTGGAACAGCAACGTGCCTTGCCACCGGCTACGTGACGACTCAATACAAAATTTCAACTCATGCAACAATCATTTTGCTTGCGGCTGTGTGGATAATTGCCATGAAGTTCTGGCCACCTGCTACGTCGTTACCGATGAAAGTTTCCTCGCCCCCTTGGGAATTGCCAGCCCGCATATTGGTAACACTTACAATTCTCTTTGGTCTTTCAACTCTTGCCCCACATTTAGGTGCAAGCATCTCGGGCGCCTTCTCGACCTATCCCGTGATTGCTTCAGTTATTAGCGCTTTCAATCATCGGAGATACGGACCCGCTGCGACGATGGCAACCCTACGGGGATTGATGCAGACGCTGCCTCTTACTATCGTTTTCATTGCCGTCTTGGCCTATACCCTCTAATTCCCTTTAATACCCTTTAATCAAGAACATATGTCTGCGCAATAAAGTACCTTTCAACCACTATGCATCGCCATCTCAGCACTGTCACTTTCGTCGTCGTAGATCTTGAAACGACGGGTGGTGCTCCTTACGGGGGAAGTGAAATCACAGAGTTTGGAGCAGTGAAAGTTCGTGGCGGTGAAGTTCTCAGTCAATTTTCTTCCTTTGTATCTCCCGATGGTCCAATACCTCAATTCATTACCGAGCTCACCGGGATCACCGATGAGATGGTTGCTGACGCACCTAAGATTGATAGCGTCTTACCGCAGTTTTTTGAATGGTGCGGGCCCGCAGTAGAAACCGTCTTGATCGCGCACAACGCTCCATTTGATATTAGCTTCCTGAAAGCTGCAGCCCTAAAGCTGGAATGTCAGTGGCCGGATTATCCGATTTTAGATACCGTGCGAATAGCCCGATGTGTTGTTACTAAAGACGAAGTGATTAATTACAAACTTTCCACCCTTGCTGAATTTTTTGAAACAGAGGTTCAGCCAACTCATAGAGCTTTGGATGATGCTCAAACCACTGTTGAAATTTTTCATCGATTACTCGAGCGCTTAGGTAGCGCGACCCAAACTCTTGCTGAACTTAATTCACTCAAGCGGAGCAAGTCAGCGGGCTGAATGAGAGCAATCTCTTGCGAAAGTTGGGCCCATGATTCAAGCAAGGCCATGGCGGCGCCAGATTCAATTGCTTGTCTAGCCATCACCAAACCATTTGCAAGCTGTTGCTCAATTGAAAGTCCAAAATCAGCTTTAAACGCAGCAATACCAGCGGCTGCATTAAGTGTCACTGCGTTCTTTGCCGCGCTCTCTTTGCCGCTCAAAATTTCGCGAGATTTTTTTGCGATCTGCGTGAGATCTAGACCCGCCAACTCGGAATAAGATGCTGATTCGATGCCTAAATTAGTTGGATCAAATCTGTCGATACGAATTTCGCCATCAGCTACTTGATACACCGTGCTTGGGGTCGCTAATGACAATTGTGGCGATCCATCATCGCTGCGGAAAACAAATCCTTCAGAACTGCGTCGAACCATCACATTAGCAATTAGTGATAGATGTTCTTCTTTTGCTACGCCCACAGAGAGCACTTTGGGTTTAGCGGGATTGGCTAAAGCCTCTAAGAGATCAAATATCGTAGGGACTGCTAGCTCTGCTCGAGCGAGCGCAGTGTGGCTAAGTACCGGATGAAATGTAGGCGCGTAGCAAAAACCAATACCAATGCGGCGAACTATTTCGGCAACCCCGGCGCCATTGACATTGATATTGATACCAAGTGCTTCAAGAAGATCAGCTCCCCCATTGTTAGAAGCCAACGAGCGACTTGCGTGTGTCACAACACGAGCACCAGCCGCCGTTGTAACAATTGCAGCTAATGCTGAAATATTTAGGGAATGGGCTCCAATCAGACCGGTGCTCGCAAGATCGACGGCTCGATCTGGGATGCTGACGGGTGTGGCGTATTGATACATCTGTTCAAGGGCTGCGTTTAATTCCTCAGCCGCGTTCTGACCGGTAAAGATATCGCCCGTAGTCCAGCTGATATCAGAAGGCGTTAGGTTTTCTTGCGATTCTAGGAGCTCTTGCCAGCGTTCTGGCCAAGAAAACTGCATCGGTTTAGGTAATCTCTTAGCGAAGCAAAACAGTGCGAGCGCGCAAAAGGTTGGCGGCTTTACTTGCAAACGTGAAGGGATCAATGGGGTGCAATACGACGTCATCAGCACGAGACCAAGTAGCAAGCCAAGAATCCTGTGCTCGCCCGGCAATGAGCAGGACTGGCGGGCAGTTAAAGACCTCATCCTTGAGCTCTCGCGAGAGGCCCATTCCACCTTCAGGATTTGCTTCACCGTCGAGAATGAAAAGATCTACATGTTTCTTCGAATCTACGTGCTGGCGAAGAGCGGGTCCTGTCGCTATTTCCATGATTTTATGAGCTGGCAAATCTGAAGCCACCTGTTGACCTAGCGCGGCAATAACCTGAGCTCGCACAGTCAGATCGTGACTATAAACCACAATATGAAGGGGTTTCTGAAGAGGGTTATGAAGGGGCTTGTCTGACGTCGATTCGCTCATAATGGGAAAGTCTAGCCCTCAGACTCACCAAAACCGTCCCTTGTTTTACGCGTGACACGTCTCACCCACGCCAGCGGCTCGGCATGCTCTGGTCCCGGATACAGGAATAGAAAAAGCTAGCTGCGTTATCATTTCTAGGGAAATTATTATAAGCTGGCCAAAATGACTGGAATAAGTGCTGCTATCTAGTATTGATGAAGTCTGA